>JACRDR010000416.1 GCA_016212845.1 Elusimicrobiota bacterium | reverse complement strand
GCGGCGTGATCGTCGGCGCCGACGCCGACCTCAACTGGGCCGCGGCTCGCTGCGCGTGGGGCGCGTACTACTATTCGGGCCAGGTCTGCATCTCGGTCCAGCGGATCTTCGTGCACGAAAAGGTCTACGCCCAATTCAAGGACCTCCTGCTCAAGAACATGGCGGAGCTGAAGCTGGGCGACCCGAAGAACGAGGCCACCGACATCGGCCCGCTCATCGACGACCGCTCGGCCGACCGCGTCGACTCCTGGGTGAAGGAAGCGCTCGCCGGCGGCGGCCGGCTCATCGCCGGCGGCAAGCGAGAGGGCCGCGTCATCAGCCCCACGCTCGTCGAGGACGCGCCTTCGACCTGCAAGCTCGCCCGCGAGGAGGCCTTCGGTCCCGTCGCGACGATCGAGAAGGTGCCCTCCCTGGAGCGCGCGTACGACCTGATCACGGAGGGCGCGTACGGCCTGCAGGCCGGCATCTTCACGAAGGACGTTGGCGCCATCATGGCCGCGTGGGACCGCCTCCCGATGGGCGGCCTCATCGTCAACGACATCCCGGCCTACCGCTCCGACGCGATGCCCTACGGCGGCAACCGCGACTCGGGCCCGGGCCGCGAGGGCGTGAAATACGCGATGGAGGAGTTCACCGAGCCGCGCACCCTGGTCCTGCGCGGATGAAGCCGGAGTGGTGGCGGACGTTTTTCACGCCGTCGCGCTTTCCCATCGACGACCTCGTCCCGGCCGACAAAACCGCCGCGGAGATTCGCGCGCTCAAGAAGCTCCTGCCGAGGCCGCCGGCCCGCGTGCTCGACGTCGCGTGCGGCACGGGGCGGCACGCCGTCCGGCTCGCCAAGCTCGGCTACTCCGTCGTCGGCGCGGACCAGTCCTCCTCGTACCTCACTCTCGCCCGCGGGCACGCTCGCCGCGCGGGGGTGAAGATCGATTTCATCCGCCGCGACATGCGGCGGCTCGGGCTCGACGGCCGGTTCGCTGCGGGAGTGAATCTCTGGACCAGCTTCGGCTACTTCGACACGCCGGGCCAGGACGTCGCCGCGCTGCGCAGCATGCGCGCGGCGCTCAAACCCGGCGGGCGGCTCATTCTCGAGATCGTCGACGGGGACCACGTGCGGGAGCATCTCGAAGCGCGCTCGTGGGCGCCGGCGGGCCGCGGCTGGCTGCTCGAGGAGAATTTTTGGCGGCGCGGAAAGGACCCGGCGGTGCTGACGGAGCGCATCTACGTCGCGCCGGATGGTACCTCCCGCGCCTCGGAGTCGTTCGTGCGTCATTACGACGGACCGCGCCTGCGCGCCGCGTTCGTCGCGGCGGGATTTTCCGGAGTGAAGCTGCGCTCGGGGCTTCTCGAGCCCGCGGCGCCGGCCGGCCTGCGCCGGCGGATATTGGCTATAGGATGGAACCATGAAACTCGTTGAGTGCGTGCCGAATTTCTCGGAAGGGCGGGACAAGGCGAAGATCGACGCGATCGTCGGCGCCGCGAAGGCGGTCCCCGGCGTAAAGGTGCTCGACGTCGAGTCCGACCCCGACCACCACCGCTGCGTGCTGTCCTACGTCGCTCCGCCGGAGGCGGCGGTCGAGGCGGCGTTTCGCGCCGCGGCGAAAGCGCGCGAGCTGATCGACCTCACGGGCCACAAAGGCGAGCACCCCAGGATGGGCGCCGTCGACGTGATCCCGTTCATTCCCGTCGCCGGCACCGACATGCGCGAGTGCATCGGCCTCGCGAGGAAGCTCGCCGAGCGCATCGGCGCGGAACTCTCGATCCCGGTTTATCTCTACGGTCAGGCCGCCCAGCGCGAAGACCGGCGGGATCTCGCCGCCGTGCGCAAGGGACAGTTCGAGGGGCTGCGCACCGCGATCGAGCAGGACCCGCTGCGCGCTCCCGACTTCGGGCCGAAGAAGATCCACCCGACCGCCGGCGCGGTCGCGGTCGGCGCGCGCGAGCAGATCATCAACTTCAACGTGAACCTCGACCTGCAGGACCTCGAGGAGGGGAAGGCGATCGCCAAGAAGATCCGCACCACCGGCGGAGGGCTGCCCGCGCTGCGCGCCAAGGAGATCATGCTCTCTTCCGGCTGCGTGCAGATCTCGACGGTGCTCACCGACTACCACACCACCGGCGTCCATAAGGTGCTCGACGCGGTCCTCACCGAGGCGCGCGCCCGCGGAGCGGACCTGCTCTCGACCGAGATCGTCGGGCTCGTGCCGCGGCAGGCCCTCCTCGAGTACGGCTTCGAGGCGCTCAAGCTAGAGAAGTTCGATCCCAAGGTGCAGATCCTCGAGGACCAGCTCGAATTCGTGACGGGCGACTGGCGCGAGGCCGGCTCCCGCATGGCCGAGGCGCTCGCCTCCACCGATCCGACCCCCGGCGGCGGCTCCGCCGCGTGCATCGCCGGCGCGATGGGCTGCGGCTTGGGCGAGATGGCCGTCGGCATCTCGCTCGAGTCGAAGAAGCTCGAGGCGGACAAGAAGCCCGAGCTCGAGTCCCTCAAGGCCGAGTTCGCGGCCGCCCGCGCCGATCTTCAGCTCTTGGCCGGCGAGGACGCGGCCGCCTTCGATAAGGTGATGGCCGCGCTCAAGCTCCCGAAGGACGACCCGAACCGCGGCACGCGCGTGCAGGAAGCGCTGAAGGAGGCCGCCGAGGTGCCGCTCGAGACGGCGCGCGTCGCCGCCGACGCCTACGACAAGGCGCGCGCCACCGTGCCGGTGTGCTCGCCCAACGTCGCGTCCGACGCGAATTGCGCGGCGCACCTTCTCGCTTCGGCGGTGAAATGCGCGATCGAGAACGTGCGCATCAACACGGGCGGCCTCAAGGACAAGGCGGTCGCCGGGAAGATGGACAAGGAATCGGAGGCTCTGCTTGAACGGGTTCGATCCTAAGCCGCTCGCCATCGTCGTCGGCGTCTCGATC
>JACRDR010000419.1 GCA_016212845.1 Elusimicrobiota bacterium | reverse complement strand
GAGTGGCGGGGGCCTGCGAGAGGCCCCGACGAACCAAGCTCGGCTCCGTCGGCGAGGACGATAGGAGGTGCTCAGCTGAAGAAGGACTTCAGTTTGCCGATGAGGCCGGGGGTTTCGGCGGGGGAGTCTTGCGGCGGCGGGTTCTGCCAGCCGGCTTCCTTGGAAAGCTGCCCGAAGAGGCGGTCGGCGCGCAGAGAGAGCAGCTGCGCGAAGGCGTCCACGGTGGAGATCGAGTTGGGGACCGCGTCGCGGCTGAGGCGCTCGCCGCCGCCTTCGTTGGGGTCGGTCTTCAGCCGCTCCGAGAGGTGCATGAAGATCTCGTGCAGGGGCTTGAGCACCGAGAGGAGTTCGTCCCTCGACGCCTCGAGCGAGCCGCCGTACTTGCGGAGGATCTGCTCGCCGATGTGCTTGGAGAGCTCGAGAGAACTGACGAAGGGGTGGAGGCCGGCCAGATAGGGCTTGAGCTTGTGGCCGACCGGGCAGTCGGTCGCGAAGACGGCCAGCTGCACGAGGGTCGCGCCGACCTCCTGCATCGTCCACTCGACGGTCTGCGAGCGGCCGCGCGCGTCGACCGCGGTCGCCTTCACCTTCTCGATGGAGTGGCGGGGCCGGAGTTTGCCGAGCGTCGTCTGAAGGGAGAGAGCCGCGGGGCAGCTCAGGATCATGTCGGGCAGCGGGCAGCCCGGGCATTTCTTGTACTTCAGATCGGTCCAGGGCTCGGGCTTTTCCCGCAGAAGCGGGATGTGGGTCCCGGTGGGCTTTCTCTCGATGTGGAAGTACTCTCGCGAACCGTCGGCGAACTCGATCGAGAGTTCCTTGTACCAGACGTCGGGAAGCTCGCCTGCCATCGACGGCAGTATAGGGCGAGGGCCTCCGGAAGGCAAGACCGGGGAAGGCCCTACTGTTTTTCGGGCTGCAGGGCCGCGACGGCCTTAGCCATCTGCTCCGAGAGGTCCTGATCGATGCGCTGGTCGACCCAGCGGCGCTCGCCGTCGCGGCGCTGCGCCACGGTGGAAGCGACGCGGTCGAGAGAGCTCAGGATCGGAGCGAACTGGGTCCGCGCGTGCTCGCCGCTGGAGGCGTTCGAGAGGCCGGAGAACAAGGAGAACAGCGGCGGCAGGAAGACGTCGAAAACCACGCCGTGTCCGCCGTGGACCTCGACGCCGGCGCCGTGCGGCAGGAGGTTCGTCAGGCTCTCGCTCTTGATCGTCGCGTCGTTTTGGAGGGCCGAGAGCTGGGGTCTCAGGCGCGCCAACGCCGCGTTGGCGCGCTGGGCGGCCGCCTGCGCGGCCGAGGCCTGGGTCGCCGCCATGAGGCGATAAGGGCCGCTGTTGTCGACCGTCCGGGTGTGGGTCTTGCCGTCGGAATCGGTGTAGGTCTCGATGTCGCTCGTATGCAGCGAAGCCAGCGCGAGCATCGCGGCTTCGGACTGGCGGTGCGAGATCATGCTGCCGAGCTCGCTGTCGACTTCGCGGGCGGAGGCGAGCGCCGGAGCGACGTTCCGGTCGTAGCTTTCGGACAGGCGATCGCCGTGGTCGCGGTGCGTCTTGAAGTCCTCCCGCTCGGCGTACAGGCGGTCGCTGACGCGGCCGCGCATCGCGGCGTTGGCGCCGGTCAGCATCCCTCGCTCGACGCCGATCTCGTTCTTGCGAAACTCCTCGAGGTCGGCCTTGCCCTTTTCGTGCTGCGCCTTCATCGCGCCGCCGAAGAGCGTCGGCGAGACCTCTCCGAAGCGGTCGACGTGCTGCTGCAGCTCGCCGGCCCGGGTCTCCTCGGCGGTGATCTCTCCGCTCATGTTGCGCAAGATGAGCGCGAGCCGCCCCTCGAAGCCGGTCTGCTTCGCCTCCGCTTCGTTGGCGGCGATCGTCTCGCGCCAGCGCTGCGGAGCGGTCACGCCGATGCGCTTGCCCGGGTCCGCGGTCACCGCGTTTCCGTTGAGCTCCGCGCGGGTCTCGACCACGCGGTCGAAGGCGAGGTAGCGCTTGCCTTCCTTCACGGTGTCGTGCGTGCCGTTCTCGACGCGCTTGGCCTTGTTCTTTTCGGCGTCGGCGATGCGCGTCTGCATGCGGTCGCCGCGGTCGTGGGCGGTCTTCGCGATCGTCGCGAGCGTCGGGGCGTCGCCCTTGGCGCGGGCCTCGTCGATCAGCGCCACTTCGGAGGCGCTCTTCGACTTCTGCCAGAACTGGTTGAGGGCGGCGGCGTGGTGGTAGAAACCGCCGAGGAGGGACACGACGACGATCGCGATCGTCGCCCCGACCTTCGCTTCCTGCGGCAGGTTCTTGACCCACTCGACGCCGCGGCGGAAGGGGTTGTCGCGGTTTTCGGGGCCGCCGGGAGACGGCACGCCCGAGTCGAACCGGAGATACTCGCCGCCGCCGTCCTTCTGCAGCGGCTCCGAGCCCCGTCCCTCTTGGAAGGGGAGATCCGGCTCGGCGGCCGGCGCGGCGAGGCGGGAGGCCTGGAAAAGCGCGTTGAGCGACAGGCTGGGGTCGACGCCGCGGGCGAGCTCGTTGCCGGCGTTCGCGAGCGGCGTCAGGGTGAGCGGCTTCTCGCCGGCGGTCGCGCGCGCCCGCACGACGGGCGCCGCGGTCAACGTCCGGATCGGGACGAGGGAGGAGGCCAAGGAAAGGGCGCCGAGCGGCGAGGTCCCGCTTTGGCCGGCGGCCGCGCCGGCGATCGCGGATGGTCCCACGACGACGGGAGCGCCGGCGGTCGCGGTTACCGACTGAGCGAAGGCTCGGGGCGCCGCCGGTCCCAGCGCGGACGCGACGACCAAGAGGGATAGGGACGCGGCGAGTGCCTTTCTCATAGGGGAGAGTGTAGCTTCGAACCGGGGAGGCCCGTACGGGCCAACCGGCCACCCGGATCCCGGATAATGGACCGCCCCTCGTCTGGGACCCCTGGTCCGCATCCGGACTAAGTAGGATCGACAGCGATGACGGCGATCGGGACGTTCCTGGCGCTCGTTTTCGTCCGGGACTGGGCGTTTTGGCGCTACGCCCTGTCGGAGCGCGGCGTGGTGACCGGGGCGAGCGTGGGGACGCTATGGGCGCACGCAGCGGTGCCGATCGGGCTGACCGTGGTTTTGGCGGCCATGGCGCTGGCCTGCGGCAGCGCGATTTTACGATGGGGACAGTCCCCTCGTTCGGGTCGCGTTCGGGTTCTCGAGGGGACCGAGCTCCCGCTCGCGTTCGCCCTGGGCGCCGGGCTGTTCGCCGCCGCGGTCGCCCTGCTCGGCGCGGCCCGCCGCTTGGACGGACCGCATTTGGGGATGCTCCTCGCCGCGATCACGTCCGTCACCGCGACGCAGGCCGGACTCCTGCGCGGCCGGCGTCCGTCGCTCGGGCTGCGACCCGGCTGGATCGGCGTCCTGCAGGGGCTGCTGGCTTACTCCGCGTGGCACACGCTGATCTTGGCGCTCGCGCCTCCGACCGAGTGGGACGTCCTCGCCTATCACCTGCCGATCCCGAAGCTTTACCTGTCGTGGGGCGCGATCCGGGAGATCCCCTGGCTGCTCCACAGCCACTGGCCGCATCTGATGGAGGCCTTCTACGCCCTGCCGCTCGCCTTTCGCGAGGACGGCGCGGCGGCGCTGTGGCATGGGGCGTGCTGCTGGGCGCTCGTCGCCGCGACGTGGGCCGCCGCGCGCGAGGAGCTCGACGAGAAAGTCGCGTGGATCGCCGCCGCCGCGGTCGCCGCCCAGCCGACCTTCTTACGGATCGCCGGGACCGCGCATTCCGACGGCGCGATGGCGCTGTTCCTCTTTCTCGCCGGCTGGTGCCTGTGGCGCTTCGACGGCTCGCGCGAGCGCCGCTGGCTCTGGCTCGGCGCGGCGTTTTCGGGACTCGGCGCGAGCTGCAAGCTTTTCGGCGCGGCGCCCGCGATCGCGTGGACGATGTGGCTCGCGCTGCGCTCCCGCCGCGACGCCGCGCTTTTTGCCGCCGCGAGTCTCGCGATCGTCGCTCCTTGGTACGCCAAGGCTTGGCTCGGGGCGGGCAACCCGGTGTGGCCGTTCTTTTCGAGCGTTTTCGGCGGCGCTTGGGGGGCGTCTCTCCTCGAGAAGCCGTACCTCGTCAGCACGCGCTGGCCCTGGCCGCCGGACTGGGAGCTCCTCATCCGCTACGGTCCGCAATGGCTCCTGGGGCCGCTCGCGTTTTTGGCTTTAGCCTCCGGGCGCGCGCGTCCGCCGCGCTTCGTGCTCTTCTCCCTGCTGCCCGCGCTCGCGCTGTTCCCGGTCGTCCTCCGCCAGCAGGAAGCCTGGCGCTTTTTGCTGCCGCTGTTTCCCGCTCTGGGGATGCTTCTCGGCTGGTGGGCGCTGAAGGCGAGGTCCTGGGCGGCGGCCGCCGCCGTCGCGAT
>JACRDR010000414.1 GCA_016212845.1 Elusimicrobiota bacterium | reverse complement strand
GATCGAGCCGCCGTTGGGGTTCAGCGCTCCGGACGCGTTCTTGGCCGCCCAGTCGTGGCCGAACTTGTCCTTGCCCAGCTTGAAGATGGAGAGCACGGTCGCGGCGAAGGGCTCGTGCAGCTCGATTTGGTCGAGCGCGTCGAACGAGATGCCCGCGCGCTGCAGCGCGACCGGCGCCGAGAGCGCCGGAGCCACGCCCATGTGCGCCGGGGTGTTGCCCACGAAGCCCCAGCCCTTGATCTCGGCCAGCGCGTCCAGGCCCAGGGCCTTCGCCTTCTCGGCCGTCGTCACGCTCACGGCCGCGGCGCCGTCGGAGCGCCCGCAGGAGTTGAACACGGTCACGCCGCCCTTCATGCCCTCCCGGTAGGACTTGCCGGGCATGTGCCGTCCGTAGTCGCGGTAGAAATCCTTCAGCGGGTACGAGGAATTGTCGAACGCGGCCGGGGCCTTGGCGAACATGGCGGGCTTCTCGGCCAGGTCCTCGCGCAGGTGCGGGTACTCGTCCTTGTCCAGGACGACGGCGCCGCCGCGGGAAACCGGGACGACGTGGCTGTCGTAGAACCCGGACTTCCAGCCGCCGAGCGCGCGGCGGAAGCTCTCGCGCGCGTACTCGTCCTGCTCGGCGCGGCCGACGCCGTAGATCTGGGCGACGACCTCGGCGGTGCCGGCCATGTTGATGTGCTCGACGGGATCGGTGAGGCCCGCGTCCATGGCGTCGGTGACGGAGACGTCGCTCGTCGCGAGCAGCTCGCCCCACTTCGCCTTCACCGTGTCGAAGTTGCGCAGGGCTTTCGCCGCGCGCGAGCCGTCGATGGTGTACGGCAGGCGCGACATCACCTCGACGCCGCCCGCCAGGTACAGCTCGCCCTCGCCTGCCATGATGAAGCGGCACGCGGCGGCGACGGACTCGATCGAGGAGAAGCAGTTGTTCTGCACCGTCACCGACTGGACCTTCTCGGGCAGGCCCGCGCGCAGCGCGGCCACGCGCGCGATATTCGGCGCCTGGAAGCCCTGTCCGACCCAGCCCGCGATCACGCCGTCGACGGCGTCCTTCGAAAGCTTGGCGCGGGACCGCGTCGCGGTCAGGGCGTCCACGAGGAGATCCGCGGGGGGGATGTTCGCCAGCGAGCGGGACAGGTGGCCGATCGGGGTGCGCGCGCCGCCGGCGATCACGATCGTCTTCGAAAGAGCGTTCATGGGGTCTCCCGCTGCTGGTGAGTGTCTTGGGCCCCGCCGGGATGACAGCCCGATTCCCGAGACCGAGGTCGCGACAATGTATATAATTCGGGGACCGAAAGTCCTCGCGAGCTCCCGTGAAGAACCTGGTTTTCGTCGGCAGCCATCTCGGCTATCCCATGGACCGCACCCCGCTGGGCGGCGGCGCCATGGTCGGCCTGCAGCTGGTCCGGCATTGGAAGCCCGACGCGAGCTGGCGCCTGCTCGTGCTCGGCTCGGGGCCCGAGACCCCGTCGCGCGGGGCGGAGTACGCGCGGCTGGCGGGGCGCGAGGAGGCCATCGTCGACATGGGCGAGCTGGCCTACGCGCGCTTCTGCCGCGAGTTCGAGGCCGAGACGACGAAGTGGATCCTGGAGCGGGACCGCGAGCTCAAGCCGTCCGAGACCGTGATCGTCGTCAACGACATCTCCGAGGGGCCGACGTTGGGGCGCCTGGCCCGCGCCGGCTACAAGGTCCTGTCCATCTGGCACGTCGACGTCGTGGACTACTTCAACAAGCTCTATCTGCGCCGCTTCCTGGCCCCGGAGAAGCTCACGCGCGTGCACGAGAAGCTGCGCGCGGCCGGCGTGGAGTGGATCCTGCCCGACGTTCTGAACCTGGTCTTCGACAAGCAGCGCGAGACCGTCGTTCATTCGAGGCGCATCGTCGTGCCGTCGAGCGCGATGGCCGACACGATCCTGCGCTGCTACGGCGACCTGATCGGGCGCGAGGAGCTGTCGCGCCGGATCGCGGTGATCCCATGGGGCGTGTGGGCCGAGGACCCCGCCCCGGCCGACGAGAACCGCGCCGAGGAACTGCGCGACTACCACGAGATCACGCCCGAATCGTTCGTGCTGATGACCTTGTCGCGCATCTCCCCTGAGAAAGGCCTCCACCTCCTGCTCGAGGCCCTGCGCCAGCTCGAGGCCGGCGGCAAGCTCGCGGGCAAGGACGTGCGCCTGTTCGTCTGCGGCGAGCCCGCCTTCATGATGGGCCAGTCGTACCACAAGAAGGTCAAGGCCGCGGCCGCGAAGCTCAAGGCCGTGAAGGTCGTCTTTCCCGGCTACCTGGACGCCGCCGCCAAGCGCGCCTATTTCCGCCTTCCCGACCTGTTCGTGTCGCCGTCCGTCCACGAGAGCTACGGCCTCAACGTCGTCGAGGCCATGCACGCCGGCCTGCCGGTGCTGGCCAGCGACCACTACGGCGTGCGCGACACCTTGCCGCCCGACGCCGGCCGCCTGGTCCATTATCCCAGCCCGAAGAAGGCGCCGCCGCTTCTGGCCGCGGCCCTGCTCGACTTGATGGCCGACCGCGAGAAGCTCAAGAAAATGGGCGCGGCCGCGCGCGCCGAGGCCTCGGCGATGCCGTTCTCCGCCGCGGCCGAGGCCGTGCGCCTGGGCGCCTTGGGGCTGCTCGGATGAGGCCCGGATTCAAGGTGGGATTGACCGTCGACATGCCCGCGAAGGTCGAGCGCCACATGAAGCCGCACCTGCAGGGGCTCGTGCGCCACCCGCTGTACGCGACGTGGGCCATGGTCTACCACATGGAGACCGCGTCGCGCATGCTGCTGGCGCCGTACCTGGAGCCGCACGAGGAGGCCGTCGGCGGCGGCATCTTGGTCAAGCACCTGCGCCCCGCGCGCGTCGGCGCGCCGCTGCACGTGGTCGCGCGCCTGGTGCGCGCGCGCGGCAGCCGCGTCTACACGCGCGTCGAAATCCACAGCCGCGGCCGCAAGCTCGGCGAGGGCTCCATCGTGCAGGTGGTGATGACGCGCTCGCGCTTCGCCAAGCTGCTGAGGGAGGCCCGCTGATGGACGGCTTCAAGATCGTCGCGGAGGTGCCGGTCCGCTTCGCCGACACGGACGCGCTGGGCCACGTCAACAACGCCAATTACCTGAGCTTCCTGGAGAGCGCGCGCCTGGAGTACCTCAAGACGGTGCTGGGCCGCGTGAAGGCTTCGGACTTCGGCGTGATCGTCGCCCGCGTCGAGATCGACTACAAAAGCCCCGCGTTCCACTACGAGACCCTGCGCGTCGGCTGCCGGGTCGGCGAGCTGGGCGGCTCGAGCATCCTGATGGACTACCGCATCGAGGACAAGGCCACCGGCCGCTTCGTGGCCCAGGCGAAGTCGGTGATGGTCGCCTTCGACTACGCGCTGGGCCGCCCGGTGCGCGTCAGCGACGAGTGGCGGCGCAAGATGGAGGAATTCGATGGCATCGCGTGAAGCCGTGGTCGTGGCCGCCGTGCGCACGCCGGTGGGCCGTCTCGGAGGGGGGCTTGCGTCCGTCCGCGCCGACGATTTGGGCGGCCACGTCATCGCCGCGCTGCTGACGCGCGCGCCGGGGCTGGACCCCGCGGAGATCGCGGACGTGTACTTCGGCTGCGCCAACCAGGCCGGCGAGGACAACCGCAACGTCGCGCGCATGTCCCTGCTGCTCGCCGGCCTTCCCCAGACGGTCCCCGGCTGCACGGTGAACCGCTTGTGCTCCTCGGGGCTGGAGGCGATCAACAGCGCCGCGCGGGGCGTCCTGGCCGGAGAGGGGGACGTCTACGTCGCCGGCGGCGTGGAGAACATGAGCCGCGCGCCATACTCCCTGCCCAAGGCCGAGTCCGGCTACGCGTTCGGCAACCTGACCGCTTACGACACGGCGCTCGGCTGGCGCTATCCCAACAAGCGCCTGCAGGAATTGTTCCCGCTGCTGTCCATGGGAGAAACGGCGGAGAACGTAGCCGAGAAGTACAAGATCTCGCGCGCGGACCAGGACGCGTTCGCGCTGGAAAGTCATGTCCGCGCGACGAAGTCGCGCGATTCCGTGTTCACCGAGGAGATTTGCTCCGTTCCGGTCCCGTCGAGAAAAGGCCCCCCGACGGAATTTTCCCGGGACGAGACGATGCGGCCGGACACGACCCTTGAAAAATTACACTCCCTGAAGCCCGCCTTCCGGAAGGACGGCACGGTCACGGCCGGCAATTCTTCGTCCTTGAACGACGGGGCTTCCGCGGTGTTGATCATGGAAGCCAAGAAGGCGGCTTCTTTGGGCCTGAAGCCCTTCGCCCGCTGGGCGGGCTCGGCGGCGGCCGGCGTGGACCCGTCGTACATGGGCATCGGTCCCGTGCCGGCGACGAATAAGCTCCTGGGGCGGCTGGGCTGGAAGACCTCGGACTTGGATCTCGTCGAGATCAACGAGGCGTTCGCGGCCCAGTCCTTGGCCTGCCGGCGGGAATTGGGGCTGGAGAGGGGTAAATTGAACGTCAACGGCGGCGCGATCGCGCTGGGACATCCGCTCGGCTCGTCGGGCTGCCGCATCGTGGTGACCTTGCTGCACGAGATGCGCCGGCGCAGGGCGAAGAGAGGCCTGTCCGCGCTGTGCATCGGCGTGGGCCAGGGCTTGGCCGCGGCGTGGGAAGCGGCCTGACGCGATGATCGCCGTCACGCGCGACGCGGCGTGGGCGACGCGCCTGGACGGCTTGTCCGCGCGCGCCGGCTGGCCCTTGGCCGCCGTCGACGCCCTGCCGTCCTCCGACGGTTCGGCGTCGGACCGGACCGTGGTCGTGCTCGACCGCGCGCTCGCCGGAGCCTCGCCGGCGCGGACCGTCGCCGGCCTGCGCGCGATGTTTCCGTCCGCGCGGATCGCGCTGGCGTGCTCCGAAGCCGAGTTGGGCGCGGACGGCGTGGCGGCGGGCCTGGGCTCCGGGGCCGACGAGGTGGTCGTCAAGTCGTGGGGCAACGCGCGGCTGTCCGCGATGTTTTCCGCGCTGCGCGACGCGGCCTTGGCCGCGGCGGTGCGCGTCAGCGTCGACGGGGTGCTGAAGGCCGAATTGCGCTCCCACCGGGCCTTCGTCCGCGCCCGCGCGCGCTGGAGCGAGCTGCCGCTGCCGGCCGCGGAGTTCGCGCTGCTGTGGACTTTGCTCGGGGCCGAGGGCGAGGCGGTGCCGCGCGAACGGCTGCTCGACGCGCTGCGCGCCGTCTCGGGCCGCGACGTCGAGGCCGAGACCGTCTCGCGGCGCGCGCTGTCGCTGCGGCGCGCGCTCGCGCCGTGGAAGGGGACGGTCGAGACCGTGCGCGGCGGCTTCTACAGGCTGGCGTCGTCGCGGCGGCGGTCGAGCACGTAGGCCGAGCCGGTCTTCGCCTTGGCCGCTTTCTTGAGCTCCGCGCCCAGCGCGGCCACGTGCGCGAAGTTCTTCAGCGCGCGCTCCCGGTTGTGGCAGATGCCGATGGACACGGACAGGAAGGGGAACTCCCGCGCGTTGCCCTGGCGGTCCTTGGAGACGATCATGCCGCGGGCGCGGTCCTCCTCGCTATAGAAGGAGGGGACGACGGCGTCGAATTGGGTGCAGACGCGGCGCGCGGCGTCCTCCATCCGGTCCGGCGTGGACAGCGCGATGAAGTCGTCGCCGCCGATGTGGCCGATGAAGTCGGCGGGGCCGCCGGCGCGGACCTGGTCGACCAGCACGCGCGCCAGCGCCTTCAGCACGCGGTCGCCCGCGTCGTAGCCGTACGCGTCGTTGTAGGCCTTGAACTGGTTGAGGTCCACGTACAGGACGGCGAGCGGGCGTTTCTCGGCCAGCGCGCGGTCGATGCGCGACTCGATGGACAGGTTCCCGGGAAGGCGCGTCAGCGGGTTGGCGTCCAGGCCCTGCCGCGAGCGCTTGAGGATCATCCGGATGCGCGCGAGCAGCTCGCGGATGTCGACGGGCTTGGTGATGAAGTCGTCGGCGCCCAGGTCCAGGCCCTCGACGCGGCTGTCGCGGTTTCCGGAGGCCGACAGGATCACGACGGGCAGGTTTTCCAGAAGGGGGTCGCCGCGCAGGGCGCTGCAGACCTGGAAGCCG
>JACRDR010000413.1 GCA_016212845.1 Elusimicrobiota bacterium | reverse complement strand
GCCGAGACCGTGGCCCTCGCGGCCGAGGCGGGCGCGGACGCGCTCGTGGCCGGCAGCGCGGTGTACCGCAAGCCCGACGCCGCGAAGGCCGTGCGGGAGCTGCGCGCGATGGCGCAGGACGCTTTTGAACGTGGCAGGAAAGCAATTCGCTAGGAGAGAAATACATGGCTGTTGTCATCAGGCTGCAGAGAACCGGTAAGACGAAGCAGGCGTACTATCGCGTGGTCGCGATCGAGAAGACCCGCGGACCGCAGGGACGGCCGCTCGAAGTGATCGGCTCGTACAACCCGCGCGGAGAGAAGCCGAAGGAGAAGGTGCAGATCAACCGCGAGCGCTACGACCATTGGATCAAGGTCGGCGCGAAGGCGTCCGACTCCGTCGCGTCGCTCGCGAAGTTCGCGAAGCGCGGCGAAGCGGCTCCGGCGGCGAAGTAAGCGGCCATGGAGATCAAGGAGCTCGTCGCTCTCTTGGCCAAGAACCTCGTCGAGCATCCCGACCAGGTGGAGGTCTCCTCCACCGAAGGGACCGGCGGGGCGCAGAACCTGCTGATCAAGGTCGCCGACGACGATAAGGGCAAGATCATCGGCAAGCAGGGCAAGGTCATCAAGGCGGTGCGGGCCGTCGTCGGCGCCGCCGCCTCGAAGTCCGGCCAGAAGATTCTGGTGGACCTGGAGTAGGATCACCCGAGCGCGAGCGAGGAGAGTCCTTTAGGATGAGAATCGACGTCGTCACGCTGTTTCCGGAGATGTTCGAGCCGGTGCTCTCTAAGAGCATCGTCGGACGCGCGCGCGCGTCCGGCTCGCTCGACCTGCGCTTCGTGAACCCGCGCGACTTCACCGAGGACAAGCATCATCAGGTCGACGACCGCCCGTTCGGCGGCGGCGCCGGCATGGTGCTCATGGCCGAGCCCGTCTACCAGGCGCTGAAGAAGACGCGCCGGCGCGGCTCCCGCGTGGTGTTCCTCTCGCCGCAGGGCAAGAGGTTCGATCAGGCGAAGGCGCGCCAATTGGCGAAGGTGAAGCACCTGGTGCTCCTCTGCGGCCACTACGAGGGCATCGACGAGCGCGTGCTCGAGTTCGTCGACGACGAGCTCTCGATCGGGGACTTCGTGCTGACGGGCGGGGAGATCCCCGCGATGGCGGTCGTGGACGCGATCGCCCGGCTCTTGCCGGGCGTGCTGGCGAAAAAAGACGCGGCCGAGCGCGAGTCGTTCTCGGAAGGACTGCTCGATTTTCCGCAGTTCACGCGGCCCAGAGTCTGGCGGCGCCGCGCCGTGCCGGACGTATTGCTTTCCGGCGATCACCGACGTATAGATGAATGGCGGCGGGCGGAGCAGGTCCGCGCGACGCGTAAAAAGCGCCCGGATTTGCTCCGGCAACCCGCGATAGCGAGATAACTCAGGAGAGTACGACAATGACGCAAGAAACGAAGAAGCACCCCGCCTTCAAGCCCGGCGACACGGTGAAGCTGCACCTGAAGGTCGTCGAAGGCGAGAGCGAGCGCATCCAGGTCTTCGAGGGCACGGTGCTTCGCCGCCGCGGCGCCGGCGCGTCCGAGACGTTCACGGTCCGCAAGGTCTCCTTCGGCGTCGGCGTGGAGCGGAGCTTCCCGATGAACTCCCCCCGCATCGACAAGGTGGAAGTGCTGCGGTCCGGCAAGGTCCGCCGCTCGCGCCTCTACTATCTCCGCAACCTCAGCGGCAAGGCCGCCCGGTTGTCCGGCGACGACGACGTGAAGGAAACCCCGAAGGCCGCCGCTCCGAAGAAGGAAGGCGACTCGTCGGATTCCCGCGCGAAGGCCGCACTCCCGGCGTAAACCGAACCTTGCCGGGCAACAAGCTCTGGCGTTTCGACGAAGCGCTGCGTTCGCATCACGACGTGGCGACGCTCGTCGGAGTCGACGAGGCGGGACGGGGCCCGTTAGCGGGCCCCGTCGTCGCCGCGGCGGTCGTATTGCCGACGCACGAGCTCAAGGAGCTGCACGACGTAAAGGATTCGAAAGCGCTGAACGCCAAGCAGCGCGACGCGCTGTATCCGCTGATCCGGCGGCACGCGCTCCACGTTTCCGCCTCGTTCTCGGATCAAGGCGAGGTCGACGCGTACAACATCCTGCAGGCCTCGCTCCTCGCGATGCGCCGCGCGGTGACCGGGCTGAGGCTCGGCGGCGGCCCCCTCCTCGTCGTCGTCGACGGGAACAAAGAGATCCCCCGCTTTCCGATCCCGCAGAAGGCGCTCGTCGACGGCGACGCCTACTCCCAATCGATCGCGGCCGCCAGCATCGTCGCGAAGGTCCTGCGCGACCGCTGGATGTCGCGCTACGACCGCCGCTTCCCCGGCTACGGCTTCGCCCAGCACAAGGGCTACGCCACCGCCGAGCATCTCGCCGCGCTCGACAAGCTCGGCCCGTCCCCCATCCACCGGCGAAGCTTCGCTCCCGTCATGCAGGGAGGCTTGCCGCTGGAGATCGCGGAGTGAGCCCGTTGGACGGGCTCGCCGCGGAAGGGCGCGCGGCCGAGTACCTGCGAAACCGGGGCTACCGCATTCTGGAGCGCCGCTTCCGCACCAAGGCCGGCGAGCTCGACCTCGTCGCCGAGGACGGAGAAGAGATCGTGTTCGTCGAGGTGAAGGCGCGCGCCTCCGGGGACTTCGGCGGTCCCGAGGGCGCGGTCACCGGAGAAAAACAGCGGCGCCTCGTCCGCGCGGCCGAGTTCTATCTTTCCCTCCGCGGCAAGGAAGAGGCCCCCTCCCGCTTCGACGTCGTCGCCGTCACGCCCGAAGGCATCCGGCACCATCCGGACGCGTTTCGGCCGTGAAGTGTCCCGCGTGCGGCATGGAATCGGCCGCCGAGGCCGCGTGGTGCGACTTCTGCAAGGAGCCGTTCAAGAAGGTCCTAAAGGACTCTCCGGAATCTTCGATTCCGGGTGCCCCGCCGCCGGCTCCGGTCAAGCTGAACGGCAAGCCCTTGTCCAATATCAACCTGCGCGGCCTCGACCCGGGCGAGCGCATTCCGGTCCTGCCGCCGTGGGCCCGCTACGCGGCGTGGGCGTTCCTCGCGATGTGGGCGATCGGCGGGGCGCTGCTCCTCGGCTACTACGCCGCGGCGGAGCGCAAAGCGGTGGAATCGTCGCCCTTGCCCGAGCCGTCGCTCCGTCCGCCCAACATCCCCTGATTACTTGATGACGGCGAAGGTGCCCTTGCGGGAGCCTGCGCCCGGGATTTCGACGGTGTAGTAGTAGAAGCCGGAAGAAACGGCCGAGCCTTCCTCGTCCTTGAGGTTCCAGTTCGCCTGGCCGCCGAGAGAGGTCACCTCGCGCACGAAGCGTCCCGTCGACGTGAAGATGCGGACCACGCTGCCGTCGGCCAGCGGGACGAACTTCAGCGGCAGCCCCTTGTTCGCGTCTCCGCGCCACGGGTTCGGGAACGTCCGGAAGTCGTTCGACGCCACCGGGAGGGCCGGCGGCGGCCCTCCCTGCGGTTCGCCGAAGAACGCGATGTTGTCCCGGATCATTCGGAACTTCAGCAGCGTGTCGTTGTTTCCATGCGTTTTCTCGGTCAGCCGGTTCTGCGGGTCCATGAGGTTTTCCAGCCAATAGTCGCCGTCGGGCAGGCCGGTGACGTCGATCCACTGCTCGTCGAGGTTCCAGGCGTAGATGTCGGCCCACCCGACCGAGATCCCTTGCGGCGGCCGTGTCGGCCCGTCGGGCCGGTTGTAGACCGGCTCGCCCGGCGCGTTAGGCAAGCGGAGATCGTAGGAGGTGACGTCCCACATCGCGAAGCCGATCTTCGGCGACGCCGCGATGATTCCCCCGACCCCCCCGCCGGCCGTCACGCCTCGAACGTAGTACGAGGCGAACTCGGCGTAGTGAAAATGATTGTGCCCCGCGTGGCCGCTGAATTGGAACTGGCCCACGAAGCGCTCGGTGAAGGTGCCGTCCGAGTCGTAGATCCGCTGGTAGGCGCTCGTGGTGCCGTCGGGCTGGACCACGGCTCTGAGCTCGAAGGGTCCGTCCCCGCCGTTGGCGGCGGCCGCCGAAAACTTCAGCAGCTTATGACCCTGGTCGTC
>JACRDR010000412.1 GCA_016212845.1 Elusimicrobiota bacterium | reverse complement strand
TCTACCAACGCGCCGAGATCATCTACGGCGTCTCCGATTTCACGGGCGACTCCTACAAGCTCGCCAAGGACTGCGTCGGCACCTCCGCCAAGCGCATCGTGTTCTGCGGCGTGAGGTTCATGGCCGAGACCGCGAAGATCCTCAACCCGGACAAGGAAGTCTACTTGCCCGCGACCGAGGCCGGCTGCTCGCTCGCCGACGCGATCACCGGCAACGACGTCCGCCGGCTCAAGGCCAAGCATCCCGGCATTCCGGTCGTCAGCTACATCAACACGACCGCCGACGTGAAGGCCGAGTCCGACGTCATCGTCACCAGCGCGAACGCGCCCAAGATCCTGCGCAAGCTCTACGAGAAGCATCCGTCGCTCATCTTCCTGCCCGACGAGTGGATGGGCCGCAACCTCGCGGCCGAGCTCGGCAAGAAGCTCGGGAGCGAGCTGATCATCTGGAAGGGCAAGTGCATCGTGCACGAGAACTTCGATCCGTCCTCGGTGAAGCTCTACCGGAAGATGTACCCCGGCGTGAAGATTCTCGCGCATACCGAGTGCAGCCCCGCGCTGGTCAAGGCGGTGGACTTCACCGGCGGCACCGGCGACATGATGAAGTACGTGGACGCGTCGTCGGCCCCGTCTTTCATGCTCGTGACCGAGTGCGGCCTGGGCGACGTCGCCCGGGTGAAGTTCCCCGAGAAGACGTTCGTGCCGATGTGCCGGCTCTGCCCCTACATGAAGGCGACGGACCTGGCCCGCGTCGCCGACGTCCTGGAGCGGCTGCCGGCCTCCCACCGCATCGAGCTCGACCGCGGCCTCATGGACCGCGCCCGCCGCTCCATCGAGCGGATGTTCGAGCTCGCCGAAGACACCGCGAAAAGCTAGGGGCCTACGATGCCGGGTTGTCGAACGGCCCTTGGCGCGCCGTCTTCACCCCCCGCGTTCGAGCGCACGGTGCGGGACGCGGCGTGGGACTCGATGCTCCGCCGGCGTTACAGCGGGAGGCTGACGGTAAATACCGATCCCGCGCCGGGAGCGCTGCGGACTTCGATCGTTCCGCCGTGTCGCTGGACGATTTCGTGGACCAGGGAGAGCCCGAGACCCGTGCCCTTGCCGACATCCTTGGTCGTAAAAAAGGGTTCGAAGATTCTGTCGCGCAAATTCGGCGATATGCCGACCCCTTCGTCTTGGACCTCGATCACGGCGCGCGGAGGATAGCTCCCCTCGTCGAGAGCCGTGCGGACTACCATGCGTCCTCCCGACGGCATCGAGTCGATGGCGTTGCTGCATAGGTTGATTACGACTTGCTGGATCTGTCCCCGGTCGCACGTCACGGGAGGGAGCGCCTCCAGCCGAGTCTTGACGTCGATGGCGTTCAGCCGCGCCTGAGCCTCCACGATGCAGATCGAGGATTGTACGGCCTCGTTGAGGTCGACGAGCGCGGTCTTGAGCTCGGATTGGCGCGAGAAGGAGAGCAGGTGGCGCACGAGGGATTGGCAGCGGAGCGCCTCCCGCAGGATGGAGCGGATCGGGAGCGAAAGCGGGTCGTTGTCGCGGATCTTCTTCGCCGCCGACTGGGAAAACCCGAGGATCACGCCGAGAGGGTTATTGATCTCGTGCGCTATGCCCGCGGCGAGCTGGCCGACCGCCGAGAGCTTTTCAGACTGGCGCAGCTTCGATTCGAGCTCGCGGCGCTTGGACACGTCGCGCACGATGACGAAGATCTCGTTCCTCGGGATCGGCAGCAGTCTCGCCTCGAAGTGGCATTGGTCCATCTCGTACTCGATCACCAGGGCGGAGTTAGTCCGCCGGAGCTCGAAGACGGCCGCCTCGAATTTCTCGGCCGCGGCGGGATTGGGCACGTCTTGAATTCTCTTCCCGATAAGCCAGTCTCGATTCGCCGAGCCCGCTCTCGAGCGCCTCTCGCGGTAATCGAGGATGCGGCCCTCTTGGTCGACGCGAAAAAAGAGGTCTGGAAACGCCTCGAACATCGCGCGCATCTCGGAGTTGGCTAGCACCAGCTCCCGCGAGCTCAATTCGAGGGAGCGCTCCAGCAGCAGCCGGTCCACATCCGCCTGCTCGTAGGCGCGATCTACCGCTTCGAGCAGCTCGCAGACCGTGCCGGGAAGCCCATCTAGGGCCGCCTCTCCCAGGTGCCGCTTGATTTGGCGCAGCAGAAGCTTGTGCACGCGGTCACCGCTCCGAAATCGTGGTGATCGTCATCGTCTGGTTATGAAGCTCGCAGTCGGCGTCGGGCGCCGCCGGACAGATCTCGCCGTACGAGTAGAACCCCGTGAGCGCCGCGGAAGGCCCCAGGACCTCCCGCACCGCCTCCAGCTCCTCCTCCGTCCGCTGCTTTAGTACCAGCTTGCGGCCGACGCAGCTGATCAGGATCGCGAGGTCGGGAGGCCGCGAGTCCGGTGCCTTGTGGCTGAGCTTGGCCGCTCCCTGCGCGCCGTCGACGAGCCGGTCGAAGTTCGCCTTCATCAGCTGAGCAAAGGAGCCCTCGGGCACGTCCCCGGCGAACTTCATGCTCTGATCGGCGTCGCTCACGGCCAGGATCGTGCGAACTAATCTCGTCGAAGACTCGCCCACCCGCACGTTAAGGGGAAACAGCAGCCCGGTCGAGGGGAGTCCCGCCGCCTGAGCTCCCAAGTACTCCTTGTACAGTTTAAGCGCCGGGCGGCCGTCCAGCTCATAAAGCACGTTTCCCTTCGAGCGGGTGACCAAACGCTCCGGCCCGAAAGGGTCCCAGCCGCCCAAGCAGCCGTAGCCGACCGCGAGCCTCCGCCCGTAAAGCCCGATCGCGGCGATCCTTCCCGGCTTGGGTTCGCCGTCGAGCAGGACCAGGGTCTCCTTGAAGCGCGTACCGTCTCCGGAAAGACCTCCGGTCAGCGCGACGCCCGGTGGCAGGACGCTCGTCATGCCGCGGACCAATTCGCTCCCGTTGACCTGTGTCCCGTCGGAAAGCACGAAGACATGCACCAATCCGTCTTTTGGGATCGACGAAGCGAGACGCCGGCCGGCCTCGAAGCTGTTCGCGCTCCCCGCGATATCGACCTGCGAGCCTCGCGCCTCGCCTTGGTCGAACCGGATCGCCGTCGAGGCGATGCTGTCGTCGAGCACGCGCGTGCCGAGGATCTCTCCGGCGGTGGAACAGCCTAGGAAGAGAGCCCTTGGATAGAGCTTCCGCGCCGCCTCGAGGGCGCCTTTAGCCTTCAGGGCCTCGGGACCGCCGAATATGAGAACCAGTTGGGCCGAATGGCCGGCTGAGCCGGCCTGCGGCTCCGTCCACTTTCCGTGCGCTTCCCAAGAACGCTGCTCGATCCTCATCGCCGCCTCCAATGGCTCCCGTCCGGCCTCATGATCCGTCTCTCTTCGACGAGACCGCCTCGGCGGCCTGGACCGGGAGCTCCACGATGAACGTCGCGCCCGCGCCGAGCCGGCTCTCGGCGCGGAGGACGCCCTGATGCTGCAAAATGATCCCATGCGAGATCGAAAGTCCGAGCCCTGTCCCCTTGCCGAGCGGCTTCGTCGTGAAGAACGGGTCGAACAACCGATTTATGTGCTCCGGGGCGATGCCGGGTCCGTTGTCTTCGAACCGGAGGACGATCCGGTCGCGCTCTTGGCGCGCTCGAATCGTCACCATTCCTCCGGGCGCGCCGTCCAAAGCCTGCTGAGCGTTCATGAGTATATTCAGGAATACCTGCTCCAGTTGGGCGCCGTCCGCGAAGAGGGGCGGCAGATTCTCGGGCACGTCGGCGTGCAGCGTGATGCCCGCGGCCTTGAATCCACCGCGGATCAGCCGAAGCGCGGGCTGGAGCACGTCGGTGAGCGAGACCGTTTCCCTCCGGGATTCCTCCTGGCGTCCGAACTGAAGCAGGTTCTTGATGATCTCGCGGCAGCGCAGGCCCTGATGCATGATTTTGGAGAGGTCATCGCGCTGATCCGGACTCAGCGCGCCGTCGGATAGCAGCAGCTCGGTGAAGCCCAGGATGCCGGTGAGAGGGTTGTTGATCTCATGGGCCACTCCGGCGGCGAGGCGTCCGATCGCCGCCAGCTTCTCGGACAAGAGGAGCTGCGCCTGCATGGACTCGACTTGCGCGAGCCGGCGCTCGAGCTCGCAGTAGAGCCCCGCGTTAACGATAGCTTGGGCGATCTGAGCTCCGAAGATCGTCGCGCTGCGAACGTCGGCGGGGGTAAACGGCGATTCGTCGGAGGTGCGGTTTGCGTTGAGGACGCCGACGGAGCGCCCCTCCAGCGACAGCGGAAAAACGATGACGGAACCAAGCGTTGCGTCCTCGGCGATGGGGCCGGCGAGGAGGACGGGGCCGGCGGCGAAGGGCGCTTCGCGAGCGACTCGTTCACCGAGCCTCAGGCGGGCGGCCGTGTGGGCCCGGTCGCCGTGGACCGCCCCTACACTCAGCCTCCCGGCGTGATCGTTCATTAAAATCGCGACGTCGTCGGCTCTCAGGACTTCGGCCGCCGTCTTCGCGATGATCGGGAGAAGCGTGTCGAGCTTGATCGAGGTGAAAATCGCCTTGCTGGCCTGGCACACGCCCAATAGAGCCCGCAGCTCGGATTTCTCGAGCGCTTTTTCGACGAGCATCGTCAGCTCATCGACATTGAAGGGCTTCTGGATGAAGTCGTAGGCGCCGTCCTTCATGGCGCGCACGGCCGTCTCTACGGTGCCGAAGCCGGTGGAGATGATCACTTCGATCGCCGGGTCCCGCTTCTTGATTGCCGCCAGGAGTTCGAGACCGCCCATTCGCGGCATCCTCACGTCGCTGATCACCAGTTGAAACCCTCCGCGGGACACCTGTTCGAGGGCTTCCGCTCCTGTGTTCGCCGTCGCGATTCGGTGGCCGTGCGCGCCCAACTCGGACGAGAGGAGATCCCGAATCCCAGGCTCATCATCGACCACGAGGATTCCGGCCGCGCGCTTCATCGTCGAACCCCGTTCTCGCGTGCGGCCGCGCGGCCAACCCGGTGCTTCTCCAGCGCGCAGTCGATGAGGTGCACGATATCGTCGATCTGGAACGGCTTCGTGATAAGCTCGAAGGCGCCTCGGCTCTTGCACTCG
>JACRDR010000411.1 GCA_016212845.1 Elusimicrobiota bacterium | reverse complement strand
GCGGTCGCCGCTGCGAGCGCGCCGCGCCCGAAGCGCGGCGCGCGTCCCCGACGGGCCAAGCTCGGCGGAGGCCGCCGGATCGAAGAGGACCGTTGATGCGGGAGGAGAATGCTGACGGAATGCTGACGAAGGGTCTGACCCTTAGCGCTTCAGGAGGGCGAGGCCGGCGGCGGACGCCGCGATCAGCCAGACCGGAAGGCTTCCGTCGAGGCTCGAGGGATGCGCGGCGGAGGCCCGATAGATCAGGAACACGACCGCGGCGCACGCGCCCAGGAGCAGGGCGTCCAGCACCCCCGCTTCGCTCGTGGGGGCGAACGACGGCGCGCCGCCCGCGAGCTCTTCCTGGAGCTTGCCGAATCCGCCCCAGCCGAAATCCAGGAACTCGATGCCGACTTGGCGCGAGAAGGAGGTGCGCTCCTCCGCGATCCAGCGCACCTTGCCGTGGCCGGAGGCGGTCCGGCCTCCCGGCATGTGGACGTGGAACTTCACCGATTCTCCCGGCAGGAGCTTCGAGCGCGTCGTGAGGGCCGCGCCGCCCTGGCTGATGTCGCCCAGCACGGTCTTCGCGTCGATCACCTGGTCGAGAGGATCGAGCAGGGTCACGCGAATGTCTTTCCGCGTAAAACGAGGATAACTGCGGCGCTCCACCCCGGGCGTCACGAGATCAGTATGGAGGGGGACCGGTAACAAACCGGTAACGGAGCGGGCTAGGCCTGCTGGAGGAACCAGCCGCAGAGGCCGACGCCGCCGGCCATGAAGGCCCATGGGAGCATATCGGCCGCCATCGCGGACCAGGCGGGGTCCGAGAGCACGTTGCGGGCGACCAGCATCAGGGTGAGGGCTAGAGCGAATTCGAGCGATAAATCCAGCGCTTCTAGGGCCCCGAAGCGGCGCGGGTTGAGGTATTTGGCCAAGGTCATCCGCTGGAACCGCCCGATCTGGACGATCTCGAGGCCGTGCATCTTGCGCCAGCCCGCGTCGTCCGTCCAGCGCACCTGCGCGGTGCCGTGGAGGGTGGGGCCGCCCGGCAGCCGGAGGGCGAAGGGGACCTTGCTCCCGACCTCCATCGACTCGGGAGTAAAGACGCGGAGACCTCGGAGGCTCAGGTCCTCGATGTCGTGCTGGCGTCCGGCGAGGATGAGCTCCGCCCCGGAATCCTTCCGCGGGTGGCGTCGACGCTGCTCCATGTGGCTCTAGTTTGGCGGGATCCCGGAACCACTACGAGGGCAAAGGGGCCCAGACGCGGGTGGGCACAGAGGCCTAGATTGCTCAAGCAACCGGCACTAACGCCGGGGCTTTTCTTCGGGGGGATACGACAAGACGAGCGTCTGCAGCCAGCGGTCGTATTCCTTGCGCGTCTTGCGGTTCCAAAATTCCTCGCGCGGAGCGCGGTAGGTAATGATGAACATGCCGCGCGGATCGGGCACCGCGGTGACGTTGACTGTCTGCACGTGCACGCGCTCGCCCACCAGGTAATTTTGGTCGTACTCGTAATGCGTGAACTGGATCTGCACCGCGGTGCGGCTGGAGAATACGACGTTCTTGACCACGTGCGAGTCCTCGGTCGAGCCCCAGACCGCCATGTCGCGCCGGTATTTGTCGACCGGCTTGAAGTCCTTGTCCTTCTCCGGGAGGAACTCGAGCGTCCAGGAGCCCGTGCCGTCGGGGCTGCGCACCTCGACGCCGTGCTCGGTCTTATGCGGGTCGCCCCATTTGCGCTTGTACTCGAACGAGTACAGCTTGCTCGCCAGGTACGGGTAGTAGTCCGGCTTCACGAACTTCTTCAGATAGGGGATGTGGCGGCAGCCGCCGCTGAAGGCGGCGGCGAGAACGAGGAGCAGAAGGAATCGGCTGCGCATCGGCGCCCGAATTGTATAATACGCGCGCACCATGAGCGAACCCGAAAGGCTCGATTTAGGCAAGCTGACGAAGGAAATCGTTTCCAGCCGCCTCGTCGACGTCCCCGACGCGCCCGCCGTCGCGGGCGAGGTGGTCAAGAAGACGATCGTCGCCGGCGTCACCGCCGCGCGCGCGCGCAAGGAAGACCCGCGCCTCGTCGTGCAGGACGTGGTCCACGGCGCCATGATGGGCCTGATACTCATCGATAAGGATTTGCCGACGGCCGCCGCATCGATCATGGCCAATCTGAGCGAGGCCGCCAACGAGGTGCACGTAGACCCTCAGGAGATGCTCACCTGGGCGCTCGAAGGGATGGCCAAGGGCATGAAGATGGCTTCGCCCGACGTCGAGTACAAGATCCGCGCCGGGATCGACAAGCAGTTCATGGGCGCCGGCGAAGTTTTCGACAAGTTGTGCAAACAGGAGAAATCAAAAGCATGAAAGGCGACGCCAAGATCATCGAAGCGCTGAACCGGGCCCTGACGATCGAACTCACCGCGATCAACCAGTATTTCATCCACGCCAAGATGTGCGGCAACTGGGGCTTCGGAGCCTTGGCCAAGAAGCACTATTCCGAGTCGATCGGCGAGATGAAGCACGCCGAGAAGCTCATCGACCGCATCCTCTTCCTCGACGGCATCCCGAACATCGCGCGCTACGACGTCATCCGCGCGGGCGCGAACGTGAAGGACCAGTTCGAGCACGACTTGAAGCTCGAGACCAACGGCGTGAAGACCTACAACGAAGCGATCGCCCTGGCCCTCAAGCACAACGACGCCGGCAGCCGCGAGCTCATGGAGCGCATCCTGGTCGACTCCGAGGGGCACGTGGACTGGCTGGAGACCCAGCTCAACGTGATCAAGGAAGTCGGGCTGGAGAACTACTTGTCGGAGCAGCTCGGCGAGGCCGAAGAAGCCAAGTAGGCGAGATACTGCTTGATGGAGGGGTGGCAGGCGGTGCAGCCGCCGCCCGCCTCGGTGTAGCGGGTCACGTCCTCCACCGTCCGAAGCTCGCGGGTGCGGATCGCTTCGATCACGTCGTCTTCCGTGACCTGCAGGCACTCGCAGACGACTTTCTTCCGCTTGGGGCTCATCGCCTTATTGAAACGGCGTTTCATTAAACCAATTTCCGGCTTCTCCCGCAATCCCGCTTCCTCTATAGGTATAATTCCCGAGGCATGAAGATCGCTCTGGCGCAGGTCGACCTCGTCGTCGGGGACATCCCCGGCAACCTGGACAAGCTCCGCGCGTTCTACCGGCGCGCCTGCGAACGGGGCGCGGAGCTGGTCCTGTTTCCGGAGCTCGCCTTGAGCGGCTACCCGCCGTGGGATCTCCTGGAGCAGCGCGACTTCGTGGCGGC
>JACRDR010000407.1 GCA_016212845.1 Elusimicrobiota bacterium | reverse complement strand
GTCTACGCGGGCGAGGCGGATTTCGTGTCGTCGTCCGGACGCGTGCTCGTGCGCGAAGGCCAGTGGACCGCGTCCTCCGGCAAGGGCGCGTCGCCTCCGGCGCCGCTGTCGCGAGCCGACCGCGAGTCCTGGCAGGACCGCTAGCTCAAGGCGTGTAGGGCGCCAGCAGCGGATCGATCGTCGCCTTGTCGCCGACGGCGATCGTCACCATCTTCCCGGGATTGAGGTACTCGCGCGCGACGCGCTGGATGTCCTCGGGCGTGAGCGCCTCGAGCCGCTTGATGTAAGCCGCGAGTTCACGAGCGGAGTCCACTCCCTGATTCTCGAGACCCGCCACCCGGCTCGCGACGCCCGCCATCGAGGCCAATTGGGTCGCGAAGCGGCCGGCGAGGTTCTTCTTTGCGGCTTCGAGCGTTTCGGCCGGAACCGCCTCGTCGCGCATGCGGTCGATCTCTTTGCGCATCTCGTTGAGCGCCGGCAGAGCCACCTCGTTGCGCGTCTCCGCGTTGGCGATCCACAGCACGCCGTCTCCCTTCGGCATCGCGCCGGCGTAGGAGCCGTAGGTATAGCCCTTGTCGACGCGAAGGTTCAAAAATAGCCGCGCGGTCGAGTTGCCGCCGAGGATGTGCGTCGCCACCAAGAAAGGCAGGAAGTCGGCGTCCTTGCGCGTGAGCGGCACGGTCTGCGAGATCGTCAGGTTCGCCTGCTCGGAGCCCGGGCGGTCGACGACGACGAGTCTGGCGTCCCTCGCCGGAGGCGCCGCCGTCTCGGCGACGGAAGGCGCCGCGCCGGTCCACCGCTTCAAGGTGTCCTCGAGCATGTCGCGCACGTCGGACGGATCGAGGTCGCCGGCGAGCACGAGCGTCGCGTCCTGCGGCGAGTACGCGCGCGACCGGAAGGCGGCGAGACGCTCCGAGTCGACGGCGTCGATCTCCGCCTCGGTGATGACCGGGCGGCCCAACACCGAGTCCGCGCCGTAGTGCTCGGCGTTGACGCGTTCGTCCATCAAGTACTCGGGATCGGCCTGCTTCGCGGAGAGCGCCTCCTTCGCGTTCTTCTTCCAAAGGTCCACTTCCGCGGCCGGGAAATCCGCGCCGCGCAGGACCTGGGCGAGCTGGTGGAAGAATGGCGCCGCGTTCCGGGCCAGGCCGGCGGCGCCGATCACGGCGTGGTCGTCGTCGGCGGAGATCAGCGAACCGCCCTTGCCGGCCCAGCCCAACGACGAGATCGAACGCGCCAGGGAGGCGGCGTCCCGCCCGGCCGCACCCTTGAGGATGAGCTCGGCCGCCGCGGCGGAGAGTCCTTCCTCGCCCGGACGCTCGGCGGTGCGTCCCGCCTTCAGCGACAAGCGGGCCTCGACGCGCGGCAGGCGTGCGTCGCGTATGAAGATGCCTTTCAGCCCGTTCTTGAGCGTGAAGCGCTCGAGCTTGGGAAGCGGCGCGGGCACGGACGCGCCGACGGCGGGAGGCTTCTCGCCCGGGGCGCGCGGCGTCTCGGCGGGCGTCGGAGGCGCCTGGACCGGGGCCGACGGCGCGACGGCGGGCGCGGGCGTGATGTGCAGCAAGACGCGGTGCGCCTCCGCCATCCAGCGCCGCGCGGCGTCGCGGACGTCGTCGACGGAGACGGCGAGCATGGCCTCGAGATCCTTCCCAAGGTTCTTGGGGTCGCCGACGAGCGCCGTGAAAGTGCCGAACGTCTTAGCTCGGCCGATAAGCGACTGCAGTCCGTCGTACTGCGCGAATTCGTTCTGCGCCTTCGCGGCCTTGAGATCGGCCTCCGAGGGGCCCTCCTCGGCGATCCGCTTCACGACGGCGTCGACCTGGGCCATCGCCTGCTCGACGGTCGTTCCCACCTTCAGCATCATCTCGAGTCCGAAGAGGTCCGGACCGTGCATCGTGACGGGGCTGGTATACCACGGGAAGCCGGCGCCGACGGAGAGAGCGGCCTGGGCGCTCTTGACCAACGCCTGGTAGACCGGGCTCTGTTCTCCCGAGCCGAAGATATCCATGAGGAGCGACATCGCCCAGAAATCCTTGCTGCCGCGCTCCGGCGCGCGCCACGCGGCGAGCAGCAGAGGAAGCTTGGCGAGCGAATCGGGAATCTCGACCTTTCGGTCCGCGGCGAGCGGCGGCTCGGAGAAATCGGGCTCGGCCGGGATCGGGCGGGAAGGGATCGGGCCGAAGTGCTTCTCGGCGAGCGTCCGGACCTCGGCTTCGGTCACGTCGCCCGAGATCGAGAGCACCGCGTTGTTCGGGGCGTAGTGGCTCTGGAAAAAGGCTCGGACGTCCTCGATCTTGGCGTCACGGACGTCGGCGGCCTCGCCGATGGTGGTATGGCCGTTTTCCCACTTGTCGAAGGCGATGGAGGAGAGCTTCCCCGCGGCGGTGCGGTAGGGCTGGTTCAAGTAGGAGCGGCGCATCTCCTCGAGCACGACCTGCTGCTCGAGGGCGAGCGCCCGCGCGTTGACGTCGAGGGAGCCCATGCGGTCGGCCTCGGCCCACATCACCATCGCGAGAGCCGCCTTCGGGATCACGCTATAGTAGCCGGTGTGGGTGCGCGTGGTGTAGGCGTTGCGGTCGCCGCCGTTGCCTTCGATCAGCTTCGAGAGTTCGCGGGGCTTGAGGTTCTTGGTGCCCTGCGCCATGAGGTGCTCGAAGAGATGCGCGAAGCCGGAGAGGCCCTTCGACTCGTGCTGGGAGCCGACTTTATAGGTAAGAGAAACGGCGACGGTCGGGCTCGCGTGGTCCGGCGAGACGACGACGGTCAGTCCGTTCTCGAGCTTGAAGGTGTGGACCGGCAGGTTGAGGCCGGGACCTTTCTTCTTGGGGGCGGCCGGGACCTCGGGAGCCGGAGCCTTGGGCGCGTCGATCAGGAGCGCGTCGTCGGCCGGCTTCATCTTGCCGAGCCGGTCGGCGGTTTCTTCCGCGACTCGCTGGGTGTGCGTGAGCGCCTCGCGCAATTGCACGCTCGTCTCGCGCACGAACGCGGCCGCCTCGACGACCCCGCCGCCGTACCAGCCGAAGATCTCGATGTGCTCCGCGAGGCGGTCGAGCTCCTCGGGCGCGGCCTGGTTCACGAAGGCGGAGTGCTGAAGGCCGGAGATCGCCTTCGCGATCTCGGTGTTCACCGCGGTCTCGGCGCGCTGGCGGGCGTGGATCAGCTGGACGATCGCGAGATCCCGGGCCTGCGCGTCCATCGTCGCGGCGTTTTCGAGCTGGGCGAGCAAGCCCGCGGGCAGCTCCCGTATCAGAGGGGCGATCGCGAGCAGGCCCTTCTCGCTCTTGAAGTCGAGGGAGCGCAGGCCGGCGAGCCGGGGCTCGATCGCGAGCACCAGCGCGCCCGCCGGGGAGCCGAGCCAGGAGGAAAACGACTCGAGCGAGCGGGCCTGGGTCGGGAAGGCCGGGAATTTCGCGACGTTCGGCATCGCGATGACCGGCCCGCGAGCCATCTGCGCGGCGGCGGGAAGCCAAGAAGAGAGGAAGAGGACGGCGGAAAGCAGGGAGGCGAGGGGTCTCCGGTTCATGCAGGGATTGTACGCCCCCGGGCGCCCGGACGTTTGGGTCCAAACGCCCGTGTTGGGGCGGCAGGAGACCCACCGCTCTCCGGGCCCTTCGGACTCGCCGGCTCGATCCTAAAAAAAGCGACCCCCTCTCGTTGCCGGGAGGGGGTCGTCTTTTCGGGCCCTTTTAGGCCGCGGCGAGCTTGTTGGCCGCGCGCGCCATGCGGGACTTCTTGCGGGCGGCCGCTTTCCAGTGGATCGCGCCCGTCTTGGAAGCCTTGTCCCACTTGGACGCCGCTTCGTTGTAGAACTTCGTAGTATTGCCCTTGTCCTTGGCGGCTACGGCTTCGTAAAATTCCTTAGCAGCCCCGCGGATAGTCCGCTTCACGGTGCGGTTGCGCAGCATCTTGCGATGCGCCTGCCGGACCGCTTTAAGGGCGCTCGTGTGCCGCCCAGTCTTCAGTTTCGCCATAGACGACGATTGAACCATTTCATGGGTACCCCCGTCAATAAATCCCCCGACGAGACGCCGTACGCGCACCTCCCCCATTCTCCGGGGGTCTACCTCATGCGCGACTCGGCCCACGAGATCCTCTACGTGGGAAAGGCCAAGGATTTGGCCAAGCGGGTGGCCTCCTACTTCAAGGAGAAGGAGGGCGACCACAAGACGACGCTCCTCGCCCCCCTTATTAGGAGCATCGACTACGTCGCCTGCGCCTCGGAGCGGGAGGCCCTCCTCTGGGAGCGCCGCCTCATCCGCAAGCATCAGCCCTTCTTCAACGCGGTGTGGAAGGACGACAAGTCCTACCCCTACGTGAAGATCAGCCTAAACGAGGACTATCCGAGGGTGTTCCTTACCCGGCGCAAGAAGCGCGACGGCGCGCTCTACTTCGGCCCGTATCCCAAGGTCACGCCCATCCGCAACCTGCTCAAGTCGCTTTGGCGCCGCCGGTTCTTCCTTCTGCGGCCGTGCGACTACGATTTCTCCGAGGCGAAGCCTCTCCCCCGGAAGAAGATCCAGTCGTGCCTCTACTACCACACCGGCGAGTGCCCGGCCCCCTGCGCCGGGAGGATCTCGAAGGACGATTACCGCCGCATCGCCGAGCAGACCGCCCTGTTTTTCGAAGGCGATTACGCCCAGCTCGAGAGCCGCTGGAAGGACGAGATGAAGGCCGCCTCGGCCGCGCTCGAGTACGAGCGCGCCGCCCAGATGCGCGACAACGTAGCCGCCCTCCAGCAGATAGGCGAACGCGTGCGCGTCGTCGAGCTCAACCCCGAGCAGCTCGAGCAGCGGCTGACGGGATCTAGGGGCGTGACCGAGCTCCAGCAGGCGCTCGGACTCCAGACGCCTCCGCACCACATCGAGTGCTTCGACGTCTCGCACTTCGCCGGCAACCAGACCGTCGCCTCGATGGTCTGCTTCCAGAACGGCGAGGCGCGCCGCGACCACTACCGCCGCTTCAAAATCCGCACGGTAACCGGGATCGACGACTTCGAAAGCATGAACGAGGTGGTCGGCCGCCGCTACCGCCGTCTGCGCGGCGAAAAGAAGCCCCTGCCGGATCTCATCCTCATCGACGGGGGCAAGGGACAGCTCGCCGCCGCCCAGCGGGCCATCAAGGAAGCGAAGGTGAAGGCGCCGATGGCCGCGCTGGCCAAGAGGCTCGAGGAGGTTTTTCTCCCCGGGCGGGCGATGTCCGTCATGCTCCCCCGCGACAGCCCCGCGCTCCATCTGCTCCAGCGCGTCCGGGATGAGGCGCACCGCTTCGCGGTCTCCTATCACACCCTGCTCCGCGGCACGAAGCTCCTCGAATGAAGGACTCGAAAAAGCGCTTCACCGCGGTCGCCGGCGAGTACGACCGCTTCCGCCCGGAGTACCCCGGCGCGGTCGTCGATTGGTTGATAGCGACCGCCGCGTTAGCGGCGGGCGCTCAGGTCGCCGACATCGGCTGCGGCACCGGCATCTCGACCCGGCTTCTCGCGTCGCGGGGACTTTCGGTCGTCGGCGTCGATCCCAACGAGGCGATGCTGGAGAAGGCCCGGGCCCGGGGCGGCGAGTACGTCCGCGGCGAGGCGCACCGCACCGGCCTGCCCGGCGGCGCGTTTTCGCTCGTTTGCGCGGCCCAGGCGTTTCATTGGTTTCCCGTCGCCGAGACGCTCGCCGAGTGGCGGCGGCTCGGCGCGCCAGCCGGCTGGGGCGCGGCCTTCTGGAACCTTCGCGACGGGACCGCCCCGGTCATGAAAGAATACGAAGAGCTCCTCGGCCGCTTCAGCGCCGAGTACCAGGACCGCCCGCGCGCCCGCCAGGAGACGATCCCCGCGCTGCGCGCCGCCTTGGCCGGCACCGAGCTCCGCGAGACCGAGGTGCCCCACGTGGAAGCGCTGACGCGCGAACAGTTCCTCGGCCGCGCCGCCTCCGCGTCCTACGTCGCCCACGGAGTCGCGGACCGCGCGGCGCTCGACGCCGCGCTCGGCGCCCTCTTCGAAAAGCATCAGACCGGAGGAGCGCTCCCCTTCGCATACCGGACCGTCGTTGTCGCCTGGCGTCTAGTTTGTTAGCATCCGCCCGACGTCAATTTCACGTCCGGAGGCGATCGATGCCGAAGAAGATGGAGATGGTGCTCGTGGGCTCGAAGGTGAAGGGACTCATCAAGGCCGCGAAGTGCAATACGGCCGGCGACGCGCTCGAGGGCCTCAACGGCTGGGTGCACTGGCTCTGCGATCAGGCGGCGAAGCGCGCGAAGGCGAACGGCCGCAAGACCGTCCGCGCCCACGACTTCATCGTGATGTAGCCGCCTTCTCGCGAAGCCGGGCCGCGAGCTCTTCCGAAGGCTGGACGGTGTTGTCGCCCGTCAGGTTGAGGCAGAGCGCGGGCCCGAGCTTCTCGAAGGCTTCGTCGTCGAGCGGCCGCGCCGGGTTCTCCCGCGCGGCCGCGGCCTTTTTTGTGGCGAGCGCGGAGAGCAGCGCGCGCGCGAACGCCTCCCACGCGGGGCCCACGGCGGCGGCCGCCCGGGTCCACGGCTCGGCCGACGTCCCGGCGAACGCGAGGAACGTCTCCGCGTCGAAGCCCGCGTCACGAAGCGAGCCCGCGATCCCGGCCGCCGACAGCGTCCCCCCGTCGAGCCGCGCCAGCAGATAACCCGCGACGCCCGCCGCTCCCGCCGGCTCGGGCTTGCGCCCCGTATCGGCCCACGCCAGCGCCTGCGCGACCGGGTTCACCGTGTGCGTCGCCGGATGGAGGTGCTCGCGGCCGCGGAACGGCCCGCCCCGCTCCGCGCTCGCCTTCAGCGCCTCGAAACAAAGGTTGCCGACCGCGTAGGAGCTCGAGCCGAGACCGACGTAGGCGGTCTGGCGTCCGGAGAAGTGCCGCGTCGAGACCACGCCGAAAAGCTGCGCGAGCGACTGCAGGTTGGCGATATCGAACACGCCGTGGATGCGGGTTTCGGGCAGCGACGAGGCCGCCGCCAGCCGCGGCGCGAACTCGCCCAACCCCGGGGGACGCGCGCCCGCCTGGAGCTCCGAATCCGCCAGGACCAACGCGGAGAGCGCCGCGCCGATCGAAGCCGGATTCCAGATCGAGAGCGCACGCTCGCCGCCCCACTCGATCAGCTCGTCGAGAAGCAGGACGTACGGCGCCGCCATGCCGAGCAAGCCCGCGTCGATCGCGCCCTTCGGCGCGGCGCCCGGAATCGAAGATTCCGGAGAGCCCTTTAGGGCGGACGCGGGCTTCCCCCCCGACGCTTCCGCGACGAGACGGGAGAGCTCCGCCTCCGACTGCGGGTTCGTCGGGTAGAAATGCCCGCCGAGTTCCATCGCCTCGCGCAGGGCGGACGGGTCGCGCTGCTTGCGGTTGATGTAGAGCCGGAGCTCGGTGAGCCCGCCCGAGGAGGCGGCGGCCTCCTCCAGCGCTTTCGACTTCTCGGCGCTCATGAAATCCGCGCGCGGGTCCGGGCACCAGATGACGAGTTTCCCGTGCTTGGGCCCGATCAGGCCGGCCTGGCGCATGAGCGCCAGCGCCTGGTGGAGGCACAGCCCGAGATTCGCCGACGTCGAGCAGACGACGGGCCGCTCGAAGGCGCGCGCGTCGCGGGCGAGCGTGTCGGCGAGCAAGCCGAGGGCGTTGAAGCCCTTCACGCAGCCGTCGAAGGCCTTCCAGCCGCGGAGATAGCGCACCTTCCGGCCGGCGAGGCGCGTGAGCCCGGGCGCCGGCGCGAGCACGGTGTCGATCCGGGGTTCCCACGCGCCGATCCGCCGGGCGAGTCGCAGCACGGCGAGCGCGTGCTCGAGCGCGCGGGCCTTCACCGGCGTCCCGCCGCGGCCAGCTCGCCGACGATGGCCGCGAGCCCTCCGATAGTCGAGAACCGGGGCTCGCGGTAATGCCGATCCTCGAAGCGGATCGCGTAGTTCCTCTCGAGTTCGCCCACGAGCCCGACGATCGCCAGCGAGTCGATGAGTCCGCTCTCGAAATAGTCGGCGGCCAGCTTCTCGGCCTCGGTCGCGCCCGGCACGTGCCCCTTGGACTCGAACCAGCGGAGCAGCCAGGCCTTGGGCTCGATCACGCGTCCCAGGCCACGCAGCGCGCGGGCGAGCCGTCGGCGCCGAGGATGTTGAGGGGCAGGACGAGGAACTCGACGGTCTCGGAGCGGAGCTTGTCGAGGTTGCGCAGCGCCTCGACCAGGAAGATGCCGCGGCCGAGGAGCAGCCGGTGGTTTTGCGCGTCGCAAGGAGACTTCCAGCCGTGCTCGTGCGCGTCGACGGACGGGGTGTCGACGCCGAGGAGCTTCACGCCGCGCCCGGCCAGCCAGCGGCAGGCGGCGAGCGAAAGATACGGCGCGTCGGGAAAGTAGCCCTTCGACTTGTAGCGCCGCGACCACCCGAAGCGCACCAGGAGGCGCGGCGGGACTCTTCGGCCGCCCAGCGCGGATTTCAGCTCGGCGGGTCCGAACTCCCTCCTGGGCGCGGCGGGGCGCAGGTCGACGATGCCCGCCGGTCCGCTCATGAGCGCCGCCGGGAAGCGGTCGATGGAGCGGCCGCCGGGGACGAAGTGCAGCGGCGCGTCGACGTGCGTGCCGGTATGCGTGCCGAGGACGAGGCGCCGGGACTCGCGGCGCTCGACCGAGTGCCGCGCCAGCCGCTTCACCTCCACCTGCGGGTGCCAATGGCTGGGGAAGACCGCCATCCCCTCCCGGATCGGGAAGCTCAGGTCGACGCGAGTCGCTCGGCGGCCCATGAGCGCAGCTCCTGTTTCGAGACCTTGCCCGTGGAACCCACGGGGAACTCGTCGCGTACGAGCACCGCCGACGGCCGGTAGGACGCGGCGAAGCTGGTGCGGCAGTAAGACTCGACCGACGCGGCGTCGAAGCCGGGCTTGAGGCGCACGATCGCGACGATCTCCTCGCCCGTCAGCTCGTTCGGCACTCCGACGACCGCGGCCTGCTCGACCGCCTCGTGCTGCATCAGCACTTCCTCGAGCGCCCGCGGGCTGACGTTGAGCCCGGCGCGCAGGATCACGTCCTTTTTGCGTCCGGTGATCCGGAGCAGGCCGTCGGAGCCGAGCATGCCGAGATCGCCCGTCGGAAACCACTCCGTCTCGGCGGGCGGGACCAGGGCGGACGTCTCGTAATTCAGCGTCCCCGCCATGAGATGCGGGGTATGGACGCAGATCTCCCCCTCGATCTCGCGCAGCCCCACGCCGGGCAGTGGCTTGCCCGAGGCGCCCTCGACCGCGCCGGTCTTGGGTCCGTTGGCGGTCGCGAGCAGGGTTTCCGACAGACCGTAGCTTTCATAAAGCGCGACGCCGTAGCGCGCCTCGAACTCGCGCTTGATCCGCGCGTGCAGCGGCGCGGTCCCGATGAAGCAGCGCGTCACGTTCTCGCGGCACCACGCGCGCCCCGCGTCGTCCCGGTCTACGCGCAGGAGCGCCGCCGCGATCGTGGGGTTGAGCCACAGCGCGTTGACGCCGTTCGCGCGAGGCACGCTCCAGAAATCGAGGGCGGATCTCGCTCCCCAGCCGGGCGTCATGACGACGCTCGCGCCCGCGCAGAAGGGCGAGATCAGCTGGTTGAAGAACCCGCCGCTGTAGGCCATCGGAAAGAGGTGCAGGAAGCGGTGCCCGGGCCCGAGCTCCATCTCCTCGTTGAACGCGCGCGCGTTGCCGAACAGCGAGCCGATCTTGTGGGCGACCGCCTTCGGAAACGCCGTCGTGCCGGAGGTGAAGACGATGGTGAGCAGATCGTCGGCCGCCGCCGGCGCGGGCGGCGCCTCCGGCCCGGTCCAAGGCAGGCGCGGCAGCTCCCAGCGAGGGATCTTGCCCATCACGAACCCGCGCGTCGCCGGCACGAACACCTGGAGCTTCGCCCCCGAATGCTCGATGGCGAACGCCGCGTCCCGCGGGTGCAGGGCGGGGTTCACCGGCATCACCACGACGCCGAGGCGAAGCGCCGCGAAGTACAAGATCGCGAACTCAACCGAGTTGGGCAGAATCGCCACGAGCCGGTCGCCGCGAGACAACCCTTCGGCGGCGAGCTTGCCGGCCAGCACTCCGGCCGCTTTATGAAAGCCCCCGTAGGTCAGCGTGAGCCCGCGCTCGGGCGAAATCAAGAACGGCCGCGCCTCATGACGGCGCGCGAGCTCCGAAACGTCTGCGAACGGGCCGGACATGCGGGTCAACCGCTCTAATAGCCGAGCGTGATCGACCCGTCCACCGGAGACATATCGTTTAACGGCGGCGCCGTGCGCCTGGGGCCGGCGACGACGCCCGCCCAGGTCGAAAGCCTCGGCGCCGCCGACGGCGAGGGCCCCGATCTGGTGCCCTCGATGCGCCCGAAGCTCCTGCGCGGCCTGCGCTCGGACCTAGGCGCGGTCTTCGACGCGCACCTCGACTTTTTCAAAGATCAGCTCACCGCCGTGCGCCTGATGGCGGTCAACGGGAACTATCCCCCCGACCTGAAAGACTGGGATCTCACGCGCGAGATGTCCCGTCACGACTTCCACTGCCTATGGGTCCGCAAGCAGCTGGGCTGGCTCTGGCGCCTGCGCCGCCCGGACTGGGGCCGCGTGCAGGCGCTCTGCGGCCGCAACCTCGACGAGACCCCGCGCCTGAGCATCGTCAAGGTCGCCTACGTCGAGTTCGAGGCGATCGAGGACGCGGTCGCGCGCGACTTTGCGTAACCGGCGCCCCTCGCGCCCACGGTCACTTGGTTTAAACCCAATGACCACGCTCCACCTGCCGCGCAACGGCTATCGCTCGCTTCGCTCGGGTCTACTTGGTTTAAACCCAATGACCACGCTCCACCTGCCGCGCAGCGGCTACCGCTCGCTTCGCTCGGGTCCACTTGGTTTAAACCCAATGACCACGCTCCACCTGCCGCGCAGCGGCTACCGCTCGCTTCGCTCGGGTCCACTTGGCTTAAGCCAAATGACCACGTCTTTCCTGCTTCAGGAGGCACGGCGTTCAGCCGCACTAGAACCCCTACCCATATATACGAATGAGACGCGAAAAAGTTCCCTCTATTTTTGTCCGGCCGTCGGAGAAGGACTGACCCTGCTTTTTTCGGCTGGGACTACCACGACCAGACAGGCGATACTGCGCGATCAAGGAGCCGAGGTTAGTTGGGTCGAACTTCAGGGGGCTGAAGGAACGTGGAGCGCCGGTGACAAATGCCCGACCTCACCCCGATCTTCTTCTGATTGGCTGATTGGTTGCCTGGTTTAAACCCAACGACCACGGCCGTGCCCTTGGTTGCTTGGCTTAAACCCAATGACCACGGCCGTGCCCTTGGTTGCTTGGCTTAAACCCAATGACCACGAACGTGCCCTTGGTTGCTTGGCCTAAACCCAATAACCACGGCCGTGCCCTTGGCTGCTTGGCTTAAGCCAAGCGGCGCGACTCCGGCTTAGTCCTTAACCAGGGTACCGAGTGTCAGCATGGGAAGCATCATGCAGAGAACGATGGTGCCGATGACGATGCCCATGATCACGATGACGATGGGCTCGATCAGCGACGTGAGGCCTTTGACCGCCGTGTCGACTTCCTGGTCGTAGAAGTCGGCGATCTTCGAGAGCATGGTGTCGAGCGCGCCGGTTTCCTCGCCGACCTTGATCATCTGCGTCACCATCGGCGGAAAGACGCCCGAGGCCTTCAGCGGGTCGGCCAAGCGGCCGCCTTCGCGGATGGACTCGCGAGTCTTGAGCACGGCGTCCTCGATGACGACGTTGCCCGCGGTAGCGCCTACGGTCTCCAACGCCTGGAGGATCGGCACGCCCGACTTCACCAGCGTGCCGAGCGTCCGGGTGAACTTCGCCACGGCCACCTTCGTGAGCAGAATGCCGAAG
>JACRDR010000406.1 GCA_016212845.1 Elusimicrobiota bacterium | reverse complement strand
TCCGTCTCGAGGATCCCAAGGGTCCGGAGCCGCGCGCCGAGGACATGCTGTACTGGATCCGGCTGAACATGCCGCGCGCCGCGGCCCGGATCGATTCCTTCATCCACCCGCGCGACTAGCTAGAGACGGGGGCCGGACATCGGCTTCTTCTCTCGAGGGCCGTAGGTCTTGCCCTCGCCGAGCGCGATCTCGGCGATCCCGAGTTCCGCGCAGCGTTGTTTCCACTCGGGCGCCTTCGTCTCGCCCATGAGCAGCTTCCGCACCGCTTCGAAGGGCTTGAGCTCGAGGCCGTCCTTCGAGCACGTCACCTCCTCGCCGGGCAGCGCGTCGACGGTCCAGCCGCGCAGATCGAGCTGAACGCCGATCGCCGCTCCGATCACTCCGATCGCGATCCGCTGGGCTTCCTCCGGCTCGAGTTCGGCCGGCAGGTTCTTGAAGCGGTGGATGAACCAGCCCCAATCCTCGACGACCTTCGGCAGCCCGCCGATGGTCGTGCCCGCGAGCGCCTCCGACTGCGTATTCTGCAGCTGCTGCCACTGCGGCAGGAAGATCTCGGAGCCCGCGTCTTCCCAGCGCAGCGGCTTGAGCGCCTCGAGCGTTTCGGGAGGCACGATCAGCTCGAGCATCTGGCGCTCGAGCGCTTTCGGCTCGGCGACGAGGCTGAGAGCGGCGGGATCGTCGTCGGCCGCGTCGCCTTCGGGCAGCCCGGCGAGCGCGGCCAGCCGCTCTTCCAGCATGGGATGGGAATCGAACGGGTCGGCCTCGCGCGGAGGCGCCGGCTCGTTCATCACGCGGCAAGCGACCGTCGAGCCGCCGAAGCGCGCGAAGCCCTCGGAGACGGGGGGGAGCCGGCCCTGATCCACCATCGGCCCGACCTCGGTCTGCCAGTAGAGGTCGAAGCAGCGCGCGCCCCACTCGACCGCCTGCAGGCCCTCGGCGATCGCCTTCCGCCCGAAGAGATTGGCGGCCCAGAGATCCGCGGCGTATTCCTGCTCGCGGGAGAACGCCTGCGTAATCCACATGAACAGCCGGCCGTACCAATTCACGAGCGCCCAGCCGAGCGTGCCGGGCTCGAGGCTCTCCACGGTGCGGATCATGTCCTCTCGGGCCTTATAGAGCCACGGGCCCCACCGGGTGTCGTCGCCCGCGTAATGGCCGAACTCGTGGCCCAGCACCGCGCGCAGCTGCGTGATCGTGAGCATCTGGAGCAGCGGCAGGCCGATGCCCATGACCCGGCGGCTTCCCCTCCCCAGGGTCCCGCCGCGCTCCGCCACGAACGCGTTCATGTCGGGGACGAGGTAGACCTCCTCCGGCGGCGCCTGGTTCATGCGGGCGGCGATCGCGTCGATCTCGGCGAAGAGCTTGGGCTGCTGGGCGCGCTCGAGCATCGGCCCGGGCGGCGTGAACTTGTCGGCGCGCGGGAAGACGGAGGCGAGGAGGCCGAGCGCCGCGCAGAGCATGAATCCCGTTTGCCCGGGGTTCAGCGGATTGCCGGCGCTCCAGCGCAGGATCGGGAACGCGATGAGCCAGCCGGCGGCGATCAGCGCGAGGGAGTAGAAGCCGAGGATGAGCCCGATCGTGACCCAGGCCCGCTCGCGCGTCGACATCTGGCGGACGCTGGACATGTCATCCTTACGGCGCCTTCGTCCCGTCGAGGACGGCGCGGATCGCCTCGAGGAAGGCGATCGGCGTGAAGGGCTTGGTGAGGAAAGGGGTCTGCGCCCATTTCTCGGGGACCGGGCGGTCGGAGTAGCCGGACATGAAGACGATTTTCAGGCCGGGCACGAGCGGCTCGAGCTTCTCCGCCACGTCGTAGCCGGACATCTGGCGCATCACGATGTCGCTCACGAGCACCTGGATGGCCCCGTGGTGCCGTTCGGAGAGCCAGAGCGCCTCGCCCGGCGAGCCGGCCTCGAGCACCCGGTAGCCCGCCTGCGAGAGCGTCTGCCGCAGCAGCTCGCGCACGGGCTTTTCGTCCTCGACGAGAAGGATCGTTTCGGAGCCGCGCAGGGATTTGCCGCTCTCGGCGGAGGACTGCGTCTCCTCGACGGCGCCCTGGGCCTGAGGCAGATAGATCCGGAAGGTGGTGCCCCGTCCTTTCTCCGACTCGACGGTGATGTGCCCGCCGCTCTGCTTCACGATGCCCATCGTGGTGGCGAGGCCGAGGCCGGTGCCCTTGCCCGGCTCCTTCGTGGTGAAGAAGGGCTCGAACAGCTTGTCCAAGACGGCCGCGTCCATGCCGGGGCCGGTGTCGGTCACGGTGAGCCGGACGAACTTGCCCGCCGGCACGCTGAAGCGGCCCGCCGAGTACTCCTTCTCGACCGTGAGCGCCTCGGTCTCGATCGTGAGCTTGCCGCCGCCGTCCATCGCGTCGCGCGCGTTGACGCAGAGGTTCATGACGACCTGCTCCATTTGCCCGGCGTCGATGAGCACGGGGGGAAGCTCGGCGAAGAGCTTGAGCGTGACCTCGATGTCGTCGCCGATGAGCCGCCGGAGCATCTTTTCCATGTCGGAGACGGTGTGGTTGAGCGAGACGAGCTTCGGGTTGAGCCGCTGTTTGCGCGAGAACGCGAGCAGCTGGCGCGTGAGCGAGGCCGCGCGCTCTCCGGCGCGCTTGACCTGCTCGAGCTCCTTGCGCCACTTCTCGTCGTCGGCCATCTGCTCGAGGATGTGCTCCGCGTAGCCGAGGATGACGGTGAGCACGTTGTTGAAATCGTGGGCCACGCCGCCGGCGAGGCGGCCGACCGCCTCCATCTTGTGCGCCTGGAGGAGCTCCGCCTGGCTGGCCTTGAGCGCCTCCGTCGTGTTGCGGCGGTCGGTCATGTCTTCCGCGATGCCGATGAGGCGGTGCGGGACGCCGCCCGCGTCCTTCACCGGGAAGGTGCGGCAGCGCAGGTAGCGGAGGTCCTTCCCTTTGCGGACGCGGACCTGGAACTCCTTGTATTCGATCGCCCGCAGGGCGTCGATCACGATGTCCCGGTCCTCGGCCTCGACGCTGGCGAGCCAGCCTCGCGGGTCGGCGAGCATCTGCTCCTGAGTGACGCCCAGGGTCTTCTCGCAGCCGGGACTCGCGTAGAGGGCGAGGCCGCTCTGGAGGTCGATCATCCAAAAGACGTCGTCGAAAACGAGGACGGAGAGGTGGGAGAGGAGCTCGGCGGCGTCGACCGCGGACGGCGCCGCCGTTTTCCCTTTGGGAGCCCGAAGTACGGGGGACTTCTTACGCGCACCCATGGACGCCCCGAGTATAGGGGACGGCCCGTGCCGCGTCAATACAACGATTCCTCACGGAATCAATTTGGGGACAGGCCCCAAATTGATTCCGTCTCAGGGCACGAACTTGTAGCCGACGCCCGACACGTTCTCGATGCGGTCGGAGCCGATCTTCTTGCGCAAGCGCGAGACGTGGGTCTCCACGGTGTGCGGGTCGTTGTAGTCGGCGAGGTCGTAGCCCCAGACCGCCTCTAAGAGGAAAGACGGCGTCAGCACGCGGCCGGGCTTCTCCAGCAAGACGGCCAGGAGGTCGAACTCCTTTCTGGTGAGCTGGACCGCTTTCCCTTGGATCTTGGCTTCCCGCGCCTCGGGGTCCAGCACGATGCCGCGGGCCTTGAGCGTCTGCGCGGCCTGGGGCTCCGGGTGGAAGCGGCGGAGCACCGCGCGGATGCGGGCGATGAGCACCCGCATCGGAAACGGCTTTAAGACGTAGTCGTCGGCCCCGCCTTCGAGCCCCGCGATGATGTCCCGCTCCTCCATCATCGTGCCCGACATGATGATGACCGGCAGCGAGCGCGTGGCCGGGTCCTGCTTGAGGAGGCGGCAGACCGCGTGACCGTCGAGATCGGGCAGGTCGGCGTCCGTCAGCACGAGCGAGGGCCGCGTCTCGCGCGCGGCGTTGAGGCCTTCCTTGCCGCCCGAGGCGGTGCTCACCGTCAGGTCCTGCTTCTCGAGCCAGGTTTTGACCGCTTGGAGCAGCTGCTTGTCGTCGTCGATGACCAGGATGCGCTCGCCCATGGGCCGCATTCTAACTAAACGGGGCGCGAACTGTGAATAATTCGTGAGTTCGCGGTGAGCCGGGGGTGAGCACACGGGGCTACTCTGGCGGCGATGGCTCACGCGATCGCGATTCCGATACGTCGTCCGGTTCCGCCGCAGGCGGCGCGCCCCCCGTGGGCGCGCGGACTCGCCGCGGCGCGCCGCGTGCCGTGGGCGGGACTCCTCGCCCTCGGTCTCGCGGCTTTGGCTCTTTTCGGCAAGCCGGCGCAGTCGTCGTGGTGGCTGGCCGCGCAGGCGGGCCTGGTCTCGACGCTCCTGTTCGCGCGCCGCTTCGGGGTGCCGCCGAGAAGCGATCAGGACGAGGTGCTGCAGACGGTGTCCCACGACCTCCGCGCGCCGCTGGCCGCCACCGAGGGCTACATCAAGTACCTCATGGGCTGCGAGCCGGGCACGCTGAACGCCGAGCAGCTCGACCTCCTCAATACGGCGCTGGCCAACCTCAACCGCCTCGAGCACTTCGTCAACGATACGCTCGATCTCGCCCGGCTCGACGCGGGGAAGATGGACTACAAGGTCGCGGCCGTCGACGCCTCGGCCGCGGTCGAGCAGGTCCTCGCGCTGTTTCGCTTC
>JACRDR010000405.1 GCA_016212845.1 Elusimicrobiota bacterium | reverse complement strand
GCCACGGCGCCCCCCCGCGGGGGGCGACGAGTCGTTGGGGGCTAAGTCGTTTTTAAGGGGGTCTGTACTGGTAAAGCTTTTAACCGAGCCGCGAACTCAAGCGCCGTCCGTATCCGTTTCTCAGGGTCGGGTTCAAGGGCGTCGTCGATCAAAGCGTCGACTTCCGGCGGCAGAGGCGTCACCCGCGAAGGCCGGGTATAGCTCTTGGCTTTCTTGGACTCGGTGGTGGCCTGGGCCGGGAAGGGCCGGTTCCCGGTCAGCATCTCGTAGAGGCAGGCGCCCAGCGAATAGAGGTCGGACTCGGGCCGCACCACGCCGGCCTCCTGCTCGGGGGCCATGTAGAGCGGGGTGCCGACGACGGTCTGGGTGGAGGTGCTTTTCGCCAGCGCGTCCTTGGCCTGGCGCGCGATGCCGAAATCCATGACCTTCACGCGGTCTTCCGAATCGATCATGACGTTCGCCGGCTTGAGGTCGCGGTGCGTGAGGCCGCGTCCGTGGGCGAACTCGATCGCCTCGCAGATGGGTCGCAAGGCCTTTACGGCGTCCGCAAACGCGAAGCGGCCGAGGCGCTTGCGGCGGTCGTGGAGGGTCTCGCCGTCAACGTACTCGAACACGAGATAGGCGTCCATCCCGTCCTCGGCGATCTCGAAGATCTGCACGATGTTCGGATGCTGAAGGCCCGCGACGGTGCGCGCCTCCTTCAGGAAGCGCTCGCGCTCTCGGGGATCGGTGCGCAGCTCCTCGCGCATCTTCTTGACCGCGACTCTTCGCCCGAGGCTCTTGTCCGTCGCCAGGTAGACGACGCCCATGCCGCCCTTGGCGATCTCCTTCGGCGAATCGTAGCGCGCCCAGAAATTGACGCCGCTCACCGGCGCGGACGCGGCGGCGATCTCCTCGGTGGAGGCCGCGGGCACGCCGGTCAGCAGGCGCCGGGTCGTCGCGGCGACCTCGCGATGCGAAAGCCCGACCGCGATCAAGAGTCCGCCCGCGAGGCAGTAGAGAACCAGCCGGGCCCAATGCCAGCCCTGTCCGCGCTTGGGCGGCGAACCGGGAGCCCCGCGGCTGGCGGCCGGCAGCGTCGAGAACAGCGCCTCGGTATCGGCGTCCGAAGGCAGCTCCAGCGCCGCGTCGTAAAGCCCCTCGTAGCGCTGCGGCTCCAACTGAGCTGCCTGGCGGAGACGCTCCACCATCTCCTCGCGGCGGCCCAAACCGCCCAAAGCGCGCGCTTCGCTCATCAGGACGAACCCGTCGCCCGGCTTGATGCTCTTGGCCTGTAGCGAGTCCTTGAGCGCGTCGTCGTATTTCCGAAGAGAGTTGTACGCCCACGCGCGAGTCTTGAGCGCCGGAAGCGCGTCCCTCGGATTGCTCACGAGGGCGAGCGAAAGGGAGGAATCGCGAACCGTCTCGGTCAGCCGTCCCAGCTGGCTTTCCGCCACCGCCTTCACGTGATACGCTGCGGGATTCTGGGGATTGAGATCGACCGCCTTCGCGGCCAGCGCGACGACGGCTCGAGGATCCTTCAAGTCGAGATACCGGCGAGCCTCCCGAACGAGGTTATCCGACACCCGTCGAGGATCTCCAGGAGACTTGCTCTGCACGGCCGCGATGATCGCCCCCGGGTCGACCGCGCCTCCCCGCGCGGAGTCGTTCGGCTGAGCGGAGCCCGCCTCGCCCGCCGGTGCATCCGGGGACCACGGCGACTGCGACTCGCTCAAGTGAACCTGAGAAATCTTGCCGTCCGTCATGTGCAGGAGGTCGCGAGCTCGTTGATTCCGGGGATCGAACTCGAGAGTGAGGCGGGCGTCCCGATTGGCCTTCTCAAAGTCGCCCAGCTGTTCCGCGGTGATGGCCCTCAACAAGAAGCTCGATGGACCGACGCGGCCGCCCGCGATCGCCCTCTCGATTTCGGCGTAAGCGGTCTTCATGTCTCCTTTGCGCCAGGCGGCGCGCGCGGAGAGTTCCCAGGAGCGCGGGTCGTTCGGCTTCGCGGCGATGGCATATTGGCCCAGGACGTCGACGATGGCAGGCTTCGCCGCCGATTCGCCCGAATACCCATCGGAGGATCCTCCCGCGCCTTCCCCTCCCGCGACCGCCAGACTTTGACCACCGGGGCCCGTAGGAGTCTGACCGCCGCCGGCGCCGAGTCCGTTGGGCTTGGCGGTAGAGTCCGCCGGGCCGGCCGGCGTCTCCCCGCTCGGATTCCTGCCCGGCGTCCTCGGCGGCGTCGCCGTCGGCTCGGAAAGGACCCGCGTCGCTTGAGCGATCGCGTTATCGATGACCTTTACGACCCGCTCTTTAGCCGGCGTTCCCGTGACGGGCGCACCGACGGCGTCGGTCTTTCCCTGGATCACTTGGAGAGCGCTTTCGGCGTCTTGATTCATGTTGGCGGCGACCTGCCGCCTGAGGTTCTCGAGATTGCCCTCGCCCCCTTGACCCGCAGCCAGCCGTTCGAGAGTCAGGGTACCCGTCACCAACGCGGCCTTCACCTGTTTCGCGTCCTTAATATTGCTGGAGATATAGGACATGAAAGCGCGGACCGCCGCCTCGTTTTGCAGGACGGCGTTGACCCGCGTTTCGATGGCCGCGTTGAATTGCTCCGGCGTGGTGACCTTCCCGGACGAAGCGGAGGTCTGCGCCGGAGTTGTTTCGCCTGCGGCCGCGTGGGAAAGCGGACCGCAGAAGGAAAGGACGACCAGCGCTCGCAGGAGGCAGGCCATAAAAGGGGTCCCTATCGAGTATAAGCGACCCCCTTGAAATGTCAAGGCTCCGGGGCTATCCTACCGGCACCCCCGAGGTGACGAGCTTATGCGATCCCGAGTCATCGCCGCTCTGATCGTCCTTGCCGGCCTGGCGTTCGCCCAGGCCAGCCGAGTTCCGGGCTTGCTGAAGCCGGAAGTCGAGCAGGAAATGGACCGCCTGAAGGATTCCAAGGATCCCGCCGATCAGCAGAAGTTGGCCGAGATCACCTCGGTCCAAAGCGGCTTCATGGAATGGCGCGCTTCAGCGGATCGCGACCCCGCCGCCGCCCGTACGGCGTGGAAAGAGCTCGGGGAACGCGGACAGCGGCGCGAAGAGGAGCGCTTCCGGCGCATCATCATCGCCGACCGCGTCAAAGACTTGGTCGACGAGCTTTCCTCAGTCGCCGCGGAAGGCGACGATCAGGGTGGAAGCTGGCTCGGCGATCTGCTCGATCTGCTCAACAAGAAGAGCCCCAAAAAGCCGGCATAACCGGCCGGACGCGGAAGAGCCCGGGTCCCCG
>JACRDR010000409.1 GCA_016212845.1 Elusimicrobiota bacterium | reverse complement strand
GTTTTGGACCGTGACCGCCTGGGCCTGCTCGGGGAGGCCGGCCTTGAGCACGGTAATGCGGGCGATGTTCGGGGCCTCGACCGACTGGGCGACCCAGCCGACGATGAGCCCGTCCACCTTGTCGGCGGGGAGCTTCGCCTTGGCGAGCGTCGCCTTCACGGCGTCGGTCATCAGGTCGTCGGCGCGGAGGTCGGAAAGGGAGCGGGAAATGTGGCCGATCGCGGTCCGGGCTCCGCCGCAGAGGACGATCTTGGTTGAGCGTGCGTTCATGGGGGATCTCCTGAAAAAGGGCTCGTCCTTTATATACCACATTCCGGGCCCCTAGGGGGCCCAGGCCGGGTACCGAAAGAAGAACCTCATTTGGGCCCTTCGGCCCGCAGGCGCCGGACGGGTTGCTGGTAGAATTCGGGGTATGAAGAAGACTCTCGCTTCCCTACTGGCCGCCCTCACCTTGGTGGGGCCTCTACCCCTTTACGCCCAGTCTATCCCGCAGGTCGCGGGTGTGGGTACCCCGGTGGGAACCGTCGGCGCCGCCGGCGCCGTCGCCGGACCGAACACTTTCTCCCAGGGACCCCTGACCTCGGTTTCCCTTGGAAATACCGTCCTGACTCAGGCGACAGTGCTCCGCACCGCCCCGACGGGCGCGGGCGCCCTCGCCGGCAAGACCGCCGCCGGAAACAGCGCCGCGGCGGCCGTCGCGGTCGGTCCGTCCAACCTCGCGGTCGCCGGCAAGTCCGAAGTCCGCGCCCAGGCGGTCGCCGCCTCCGAGTCCCGAAACGAAACCAAGACCTCGATGGACGTCGTCCGCGGCCTCGCGGGCGTCTCGAACCCGAAGGCCTCCGCCGCCGAGACCTCGGCCGCGCACTCCTCCTTCTTCGACGCGCTCGGCCGCGCCAAAGCCGCCGGCGCCCCCGCCGCCGAGGAGACGCCCGAGACTCCCGCGGTCAACGCGACGCTCAAGGCGCTCGGCCAGAAGATCGCGTCCTCCGCTTTCGGCCGCCTGCTGCCGGCCGGACTGTACTCGAAGCTCGCCGCCGACCCGAACGCCGAGCCGCCGGCCCCCAAGCCCGCGAATCCGAACGTCGACGCGTGGGGCGGCCCGAAGTCCGAGCCGATGACGATGCGCCAGCAGGCGCTCTACGGCCTCAAGTGGGCGTTCAACCTCATCGGCATCACGACCGTGCTCTCGCTGACGCTCGGCGCGGTGCTGGCGGTCGTGCCGTGGCCCGTGTACCTGCCCGAGACGCTCCTGCACATGTCCGGCCGCGTGGAGCTGCTCATCAACTACGGCCCGAAGGCGATCTCCGAGGCGCTGGCCAACGCGCCGCTCTCCTTCCTCTTCTTCAAGATCCCCCTGGCGGTCGCCTCCGAGGAGTTCAGCTTCCGGTTCGTGAGCTTCGCGCAGACGTTCTTGACCCTCGCGGCCATCCGGCCCATCGCGAACTGGTTCGCCGAGAAGCTCGGCGCTCTGCCGGACCTCTTCCGCATCCCGACGATCGGCAAGAAGCTGCTCGGCCGGGCCGCGGGTCTTTCGAAGTTCGCCTTCCCGCTCGCGGCGGCGTCCTCCGCCCTCAGCTTCGCGGCCGCGCACATCGGCGAGTGGGGCGTCGACCCGTTCGTGCTGATCGTGCAGGGGCTCGCCGGCCTCGTGCTGGTCCGCACCGCCTACGTCTCGCGCGGCCTGGTCGCGCCGTTCGTCGCGCATCTTTCCTTTACGTTCCTGACCCTGCTCGCCCCGATGCTCCTGATGAACGGCTTCGTGGGCGCCGGCGCGATGCTCAGCATGGGCGTCGGCATCGCCGGCGTCGTGGCGCTCTACTACAACTGGCGCGTGCACCATAAGCTGGCGAAGCTCGCCAAGGGCGGCCCGCTGGCGCTTTTCCTCGCGGCGCTGATCGGCTGGCAGGCGATGGGCCCGACGCCGAGCGCGACGCAGGCGGCCGCCCGGTTCTCGCACAACGCGCCCGTCGCGGTCCAGATGCAGCAGGCGCCGGCGCCGCAGGCCCCGCAGGCGCCGCAAGAGGACCCGCACCAGGGACTCCCGCCCGAGATCGCGGAGATGCTCAAGCAGGCGCTCGGCGCGACCTTCGGCGGCCCCGTCGTCGTCGAGGATAAGACCCCCGACCTCTCGACGCCCGAGATCGTCCAGAAGAACAAGCCCGCGAGCGTCATGGTGAAGACCCAGCAGGGTCTGGGCAGCGGCTTCATCGTGAGCAAGGACGGCCGCCTCATCACCAACGCCCACGTCGTCAAATCCGTGGGGAAGGACGGCCGAGTCATGATCGTTTTCGAGAACGGCATGCAGGTGCCCGGCAAGGTCTTGGACCTCAACGAGCAGATGGACGTCGCGATCGTGCAGCTGCCGACCAACCCGAAAGGCTGGCCGACGGTGGAGCTCGCGCCGGTCGGCTCGCTGGTCGAGGGACAGAAAGTCATCACGATGGGCCACCCGCTGGGCCTGCCGTTCACCGTCTCCGAGGGCATCGTCAGCGGCCTCGGCTATCGCGGCATCGGCCTGCCGTATCGCATCCAAATCACCGCCCCGATCTCGCACGGCAACTCGGGCGGCATGCTCGTCGACACCAAGGGCCGCGTGGTCGGCATCAACAGCGCGGGCATCGAACAGGGCTCCAACCTCGGCTTCTCGATCCCCGTCGAGGAGATCAACCGGGCGCTCGAGCAGTACGCGAAGAACGGCGCGATCCGCTCGGCGCATTTGGGCATCATCGTGCAGATCGGAGAGCGGATGGCCCAGGGCCCCGGCGCGACGATCGAGTACGTGCGTCCCGGCTCACCGGCCGAAAAGGCGGGGCTCATGGCGGGCGACATCATCGCGGGCGCGGATCACAAGCGGTTCCCGCCGGCGGCGATGCCGGCGTTGAACGCGCTCTTCCAAAACCTGGGCGCCAAAAACCCGGGCGACACGCTCGAGCTCCTGGTGCTCCGGCCGCAGGCCTCCGGCGCCGCGCTGCCCCAGGTCGTCAAAGTCACCGTCGACGCGAAATAAAGGCTAGAATAGCGCCCTTCTCGCGCGCGTACGCGCGCGTACGATGCGGGAGCTCATTTTCGTCGCCAGCCACGTCGGCTATCCCATGGACCGCACCCCCTTGGGCGGGGGCGCCACCGTGGGCGTCCAGCTCGCCCGGGCTTGGGCTCAGATGGAAGGCTTCACCCTCACGGTCCTCGGCTCGGGGCCCCTGCCGCCGGCTCCCGGCGTGACCTACGTCCGATTGCCCGGCCAGGATTACGACCTGGTGAAGCTCTCCGAGCTCGCCTACGCGAAGTTCTGCCGCCGTTTCGAGGCCGCGACCACCGCGTGGCTGCGCGAGCGCCGCGCCGCGGGCGGCGTCGGGGTCGTCGTCGTCAACGACATCTCCGAGGGCCCCGATTTCTCGGCGCTCGCCGAGGCCGGCTGGCCGATCGTCTCGATCTGGCACGTCGACGTCGTCGACTACTTCAACAAGATGTACCTGAAGGGCCTCGTCTCTCCCGAGCGGGTGACCGGGGCGTTCGAAAAGATCCGCCCGATCGCCGGCTGGGCGGTGCCCGACGTGCTCAAGCTCGTCTTCGAGAAGCAGCGGCAGGCGGTGAAGCACTCCAAGAAGCTCGTGCTGCCGTCGCGCGCGATGGTCGAGACCCTGCGCAAGTGCTACAAGCCTATAGTCGGCGAAGGGGCCTCCGTCGTCGTGCCGTGGGGCGGCTGGGGCGAGTCGGTCGACGAGGGCGAAGTTCGCGCCCGCGCCGAGACCTTCCGCGCGCATTACCAGCTCGGAGCCGGCACCCGCGTGCTGATGACGCTGAGCCGGCTCTCGCCCGAGAAGGGCATCCATCTCCTCATCGAGGCGCTCGAGCGGCTCGAGAAATCCGGCGGACTTCCCGAGGACGTCGTGCTGCTCATCTGCGGCGAGGCGGCGTTCATGAGCGGCGCGAGCTACGAGAGGAAGCTCCGCAAGCTCGCCGCGCGCCTCAAGAAGGTCCGCACGTTCTTTCCCGGCTACGTCGCCGGCGTCGACAAGAAGGCCTTCTTCGAGGTCGCCGATCTTTTCCTTTCGCCCTCGGTGCACGACAGCTACGGCCTCACCGTCGTCGAGGCGCTGCAGGCGGGGCTTCCCGTGCTCGCCAGCGACCACCACGGCGTGCAGGAGATTTTCGCGGTGGACGGCGCGGTCGACCCGAAGACGGGCTTCGGCCGCACCGTCAGCTACGCGAAGGACCCCGCCGGAGCGCTCGCCGCCGAGCTCGTCCGCCTGCTCGCCGACCCCGCGGGGCTTTCCGCGATGGGCGAGCGCGCGGGCCGCGCGGGCGCCGCGATGTCTTTTTCCTCGGCCGCGCGCCGCGTGGCCGACTCCGCGCTGGAGCTGATCGAATGAAAACCGGACTCCGACTAGGACTCGTCGTCGAGCATCGCGCCACGGTGAAGCCGTGGATGAAGCCGCACCTCGAAGGCCTCGTCCGCCACCCGCTCTACTCGACGTGGGCGATGGTCTATCACATGGAGGTCACGGCGCGTAAGCTCCTCGCCCCGTACCACGAGCCGCACGCGGAGGCGGTCGGCGCGCAGGTCCTGGTGAAGCACCTGCGGCCCGCGGGCGTGGGCTCGGCGATCCACATCGTCGGCACGCTGGTCCGGATCAAGGGCAACAGCGTCTACACGCGCCTCGAGGTCTTCACGAAGAACCGCAAGATCGGCGAGGGCTCGCAGCAGCAGGTCGTCATGACTCGCGACCGCTTCGCGCGGCTCATCCAGGAGGCCCGGGGCCGCGGAGCGACGAATTGAGCCTCGCCGGCCGGCGGCTCAAGCTCCGCCCTCTCGTCGACGGCGACGCGCCCGCCCTTTTCGAGGCGATCGCGGCCTCGAAGCTCAGCCTGCGCCGCCGCTTCCGCTGGGTCGAGGCCGTGCACGCCGAGTCCGACGCCGCCGCCTTTATCCGCTCGTCCGCCGAGGCCGCCGAGCGGGGGGCGACGTTCGTCTTCGGCGCTTTCGAAACCAAAAACGACAAGCTCGTCGGCATCGTCGCCTTCGATCCGGTCATGTCGCACGCCCAGCGCGCGCAGCTCGCCCTTTGGATCCGCACCGGCGAAGAGGACAAGGGCTACGCCGTCGAGGCCGGGCGCCTCGCGGTCGACTACGGCTTCCGCAAGCTTGCCCTGCACCGGCTATCCGCCCGCATCGACCCGACGAACCGCGCGGCCCGCAAGGTGCTTCAGAAGATCGGCTTCCACTACGAGGGCTGCCTCCGTCAGGACAAGCGCCTCAACAGCCGCTGGATCGACCAGGAGTGCTGGGGACAACTCAAGAGCGAATGGAAGCCGCAGCCGGCGGCGAGGAGCCGCAAGTGATCGAAGGCATCGACTCGGTCGGGGTCGTCGGCGCGGGCACGATGGGCTCCGGCATCGCGCAGTCGCTCGCGATGGCGGGCTTCCAAGTGACTCTCTACGACGTCTCGGAGGAAGTGCTCGACGCCGGCGAGGAGCGCATCCAGAAGGGCCTCGAGCGCTGCGAGCAGCCGCGCGCGTTCTCGCTGGTGCGCAAGTCGACGCAAATGCGCAAGCTCGGCGACTGCGACGCGATCATCGAGGCCGCCTTCGAGGATTTGGCCGTCAAGCGCGAGCTCTTCACGCAGCTCGACCGCCATCTCGATCCGCCGAAGCTTCTCGCGACGAACACCTCGTCCCTCTCCATCGCGAAGATCGCGTCCGCGACCGAGAACCCCGATCGCGTCGCGGGCATGCACTTCTTCAACCCGGCGGCGGTCATGCGGCTCGTCGAGGTCGTGCGCGCCGAGCACACGAGCGAGGATGCGATCCAGCTCGCGCTCAAGCTCGCGCGCGCGCTCGGCAAGACGCCGATCCGCTGCAAGGACACGCCCGGCTTCGTCGCCAACCGCGTGGCCCGGCCGTTCTACCTCGCGGGCATGCGCCTGCTCGAGGAAGGCCGCGGCTCGCCGATCTTGATCGACCGCGCGATGAAGGAGGTCGGCGGGTTCCGGATGGGGCCCTTCGAACTCATGGACCTAATCGGCCTCGAGGTGAACTTCACGATCACCCAATCGATCTTCGAGCAGCTCGGCAAGCCCGAGCGTCTCAAGCCGCGGCGCGTACAGGCCGAGCTGGTCAAGCGCGGAGCGAAGGGGCGCAAGAACGCCTGCGGCTTCTACGTCTACGGCGAGAACCCGCCCGGCACGCTCAACGGCGACCTCGAAGACCTCGTCCCCGACATGGGCGGCCGTCCGCTCGCCCCCGTCGAGATCGTGCGGGAGGTGGTCGGCGCCGTCATCGACGAGGCGAAGCTCGCCGCGCAGGAAGGGGTCGCGGTCCCGCCCGACATCGACACCGCGATGAAGCTCGGGCTGAACTGGCCGCGCGGCCCGTTCGAGTGGGAGCGCGAGCTCGCCCGATGACGACCTTTAGGGGGGCGCTCCTCGCCCTCCTGCTCGCCGCCGCCGGCGAGGCGGGCGCCCAGGGCTATATCCCCGAGCCGCTCACCTCCGCGCGCGAGTATTACGAGCCGCTCATGGCGGACCCGACCGAGCCTAGCTACGGCGGCCGTTTGCTCTACCCGCCCGGCGGCAACCGCTACGGCGAGGTCACGATCGGCGACTACGTGGGCCTGACCCGCTGGAAGATCTTCGGCGTCGACACGCAGCTCAACATCGGCGGCGGCGCGATTTCGCGGTTCAACCTCTCGACGCGCCGCAACAACCTCGAGGTCGTCGATTTTTCCGCGGGCATGCCGGTCGATTTCCACGTCGCCAAGGGCCGCACGGTGCGCGTTGCCTACTGGCACGTCAGCTCGCATCTGGGCGACGACTACATCCAGCGCATCCGCCCGACGCTGATCAAGCGCGCCTTCGACTCGGTGAAGACGACCCTGTCGTGGTCGCCCAACGAGTACGCGCGCCTCTACGCCGGCGGCAGCTACGCGTTCAACACGGTGAACCTGCGCGGGCGCGGGGCGGTGCAGGTCGGCTTCGAGGCGCTGTCGAGGCCGTTCGTGAAGCCGAGCATCCGGGCGTTTCTCGCCCAGGATTTTCAGTCTTTCGAGCGCGTGCGGTGGCAGCCTTCGTATAATATCCGCGGCGGTTTGCGCTGGTCGGACCATAAGCGCATCGCCGCCGCGAGCCTGTTCTTGGAATACTTCACCGGCCGCCTTTACTACCTGCAGTTCCAGGAGCAGCACGAGAGCCATTGGGGCTTCGGGCTGCGCTTCGAAATAGGAAACCCCGTACGATGGCCCTAAAAGACAACGACGTCGTCGTGCTGTCCGCCGTGCGCACGCCCATCGGCAAGTTGGGCGGAGCTCTCGCCACCGTCCGTCCGGACGATTTGGCCGGCGAGGCGATCCGTGCCGCGGTCGCCGCCGCCAAGGTCAATCCGGACGAGATCGCCGACGTCTACCTCGGCTGCGCGAACCAGGCCGGCGAGGACAACCGCAACGTCGCCCGCATGGGGGCGCTGCTGGCGGGCTTGCCGCAGTCGGTCCCGGGCTGCACCGTTAACCGGCTCTGCGCCTCCGGGCTCGAGGCGGTGAACGCCGCCGCCCGCGCGATCTTGGCGGGTGAGGGGGAGCTCTATGTCGCCGGCGGCGTCGAGAGCATGTCCCGCGCTCCCTGGGCGATCCCGAAAGCCGAATCCGCCTTTCCGTTCGGCAATCTGACCGCCTACGACACCGCGCTCGGCTGGCGTTTCCCGAACCCGAAGCTGGCCGCCCTGTTCCCGCTCTATAGCATGGGTGAAACCGCGGAAAACGTAGCGGAGAAATACAGAATTTCGCGTTCCGAGCAGGACGCCTTCGCTCTCCAGTCGCATCAGCGGGCCGCCAAGGCCAAGACTCAGGTCTTCACGGACGAGGTCTTCCCGATCCTGGTCCCCCAAAAGAAGGGCGCGGCGGTTCCGGTGACCGAAGACGAGGGTCCCCGGGCCGACACGAGCCTCGAAAAGCTGGGGGGGCTTAAGCCCGTCTTCCGGAAGGAGGGCTCGGTCACCGCCGGCAACAGCTCGTCACTCAACGACGGCGCGGCGGCGCTGGTGCTCGCCTCCGGAAGAAAGGCCAAATCGCTTGGGGCGACGCCGCTGGCCCGCTGGGCGGGCTCGGCCTCGGCCGGCCTCGACCCGTCGTTTATGGGCCTCGGTCCCGTCTACGCGACCCGCAAGCTCCTCGAGCGCATGGGGCTCAAGACGAAAGACCTCGATTTGGTCGAGCTCAACGAGGCGTTCGCCGCGCAGGCGCTGGCGTGCATGCGCGAGCTAGAGCTCGATTCGTCGAAAGTGAACGTCAACGGCGGCGCGATCGCTCTCGGCCACCCGCTCGGCATGAGCGGCGCCCGGTTAGCTTCGACCGTCTGCCACGAGTTGCGGCGGCGCGGTGCGGGCCGGGGACTCGCGACGCTCTGCATCGGCGTCGGACAAGGTCTGTCGACGGTGTTCGAAGGGATTTGATGGCCGGATTCTCGTTTTGGATCGTCAACCCGGACGGCGCGACGGCGATGCGCTGGGAGACCGTCCTTCGCCGCGAGCAGTGGACCGTGCACCGCGCATCCGACGTCGACGCGTTCGCCCAAGTCGCCGAGCCTAGAGAGGCGGGACTCGCGCTCGTCGACTGGGCCGCCCTCGGCAATTCCCAAAACGCGGTCCTCAAGAAGCTGAAGGAGAAGCTGCCGGCGATCTCGCTTATCCTCACGTCGAGCCCGGACATCTCCAACGACCGGATCATCGAGACGCTCGAGGCCGGCGTCGACGATTTCTTCCCGAACACCATCGACGAGGGCATCATGAAGGCCAAGCTGCGCGCGCACCTGCGCCGGCTCCTGCCCTCGTTCGCCAACGCCCTAAACGTGCTCAAGTCGAAGTCGGGCGACGTGAAAGTCGACCGCTCGACCTGGGAAGTCTCGATCAAGGGCAAGGACGGCAAGTACACCGTCAACACGAAGCTCACCCGCACCGAGATGGAGCTCCTGGCGCTCTTCTTGGAGCGTCCGGGCGCGGCGATGGAGCGGCGCTTCATCGTCGACAGCGTCTGGAAGGGCGAGGCCGACTCGATCCGCCCCGGCACCGTCGACAAGCATATCGAATCCCTGCGCAAAAAGCTCGGCCGGATCGGCTCGCGCATCCAGACCGTCTACGGCGTCGGCTACGCTTTCCGAGAGGAACCATGAAACGCAAAGTCTTGCTCGCCGAAGACGATCCCGTATTCCGCGACCTCGTCACCGAGATCCTGACGGAGGCCGGCTACCAAGTCCTGGCCGGCGAGAACGGCCAGGAAGCCTGGGAGCTCCTCGAGTCCCGAGGCGCCGACATGGCGGTCTTAGACCTCAACATGCCGATCCTAGACGGGCTCGAGTTGACCAAACGGATCCGCTCCGACGACCGCTACAAAGAGATGCCGATCCTGATGCTCACCGTCCGCGCCTTCGTGGAAGAGCAGGTCGCCGGCTACGACCGGGGCGCCGACGACTACCTCACCAAGCCCTTCGACCGCAAAATGCTCGCCGCACGGCTCAAGGTCCTCGAGCGCCGCATCCTTGGCAAGTAGTCCTTCCATAGCGAAAGCCCAAAATAGGGCCATCCCCGGGGGTTGACAGCCGCCGGGGGCGGGGATATGTACAGGAAAGTCCGACATAAAGTGTTCATGACGTCTTCGGACTTTCTTCGTGATTCGCCGAGCTACCCCCTTATACTAGGCCCATGCCGTCGGCGCGACACTATTGGAACCGAATTGTCACGTTCGCCGGCATCTTCACATCCCTCCTCCTCGCCCCGACTCTAGTACGCGCGGCGTGCACGCCTAATTTCACGAACACCGGCGGCGGCGACCACTGCGGTCTCGACTGGACGATCACCGACGGCACCGTCGTGGCCGGCTCGCACACCAACATCGGCAACGTGTTCATCAACGCGGGGTCGACGGTGTCCCTGCAGGCCTACCAGGTCAGCGCGAACGGCGGTTTCTTAACGATCATCGCCAGCGGCTCGATCACGATCGACGGCGTGGTCGACGCGCGCGGCCGCGGCTACGGCGGCGGCGGCGGCGGTTCCAATTCCAACGCGGCGTGCGCCGGCGGTGCGGGCGGCGTATCGGGCAACGGCGGCAACGGCGCGAACGCCCGCCTCACGCTCTGCGGCACCGACCCCGCCGTCGGCGGTACGGGCGGCGGCGGAAGCCCGAACGGCGTGCAAGGCTCGGGCGGCAGCGGCTCGGGCCAGCCCGGCAGCGTTGCCACCGCCGGCGTGGGTGGAGACGCCGGCGGCAATTTGGGCGCAGCCTGCGGCGCGGGCTTCGGCGGCGGCGGCGGCGGCGGCGCGGGTCAGGACGCGGCGGGCGGCGGCGGCGGCGGCGGCGGTTCCGGCGGCAACAGCGCGCTCAATACC
>JACRDR010000408.1 GCA_016212845.1 Elusimicrobiota bacterium | reverse complement strand
GGGGCGGGCCCACCAGGTGGACACTCGCCACGCGCTGGTCGGCGCGCTCAAGATCAACGGCGCGCAGCCGGGCCTGCTCGCGCGGTTGTTCTCCAGCCATCCGCCCATCGAGGCGCGGATCGAAGCCCTGCGGACCGGCGCTCGCTAGAGTTAGTCGAACTTACTTCAGGATTTCGAGCAGCTCGACTTCGAAGACGAGCGTCGCGCCGCCGGGGATCGAAGGGCGGCCCGAGTCTCCGTAGGCGATGGCCGAGGGGCAGACGAGCTTGGCCTTGCCGCCGACCTTGATCTTCTGCACGCCCTCGGTCCAGCAGGGGATGACGCCGTTGAGCGGAAACTCGGCGGGCTGGTTGCGCTGCACGGAGCTGTCGAAGACCTTGCCGTCGATGAAGGTGCCGTGGTAGTGGACCTTCACTTTGTCCGTGGCCTTCGGGTTGGCGCCCGTGCCTTCCTTCATCGGGATCACGATCGCCCCGTTGGGGATTTTCTCGGCGCCCTTCTCCTTCAGGGCCTTGGCGGCGTACTCCTCGCCCTTCTTCTTTTCCGCTCCGGCGCGCTTGGAGATCCGGGTCTCGCGAAGCGACTGGAGCTTCGGGTTCACCGCCTCGGGGTCGACCTTCAGCTTCTGCGGGTCCTTCACGAAATCCTCGAGCCCCATCTTCACGTACTTGAGGTCGGAGGCGCCGAGCGCGAACTCGGAGGCGCGCTGGGCGAGGCTGGCGCCGAGCAGATATAGGGCCTGGCTCTCGTCGCTCGGAAGGTCGCTCTTGGCTTCCTCGGCCCAAACGGGGGCGATGAGGGCGAGCGCGAGCATCCCGCTCAAAATCGTCTTCATGGAAGTCTCCTATTGTCCGATGATCTTTTCGACCACCCGCTTGCGGCGGCGGCCGTCGAACTCCGCGTAGAATACTTGTTCCCAAGGCCCGAGGTCCAGCTTCCCGGCGGTGACGGGAAGCACGGCCTGGTGATGCATGAGCGTCCGCTTCAAGTGGGCGTCCCCGTTGTCCTCTCCGGTGCGATGATGCCGGTAGTCGGCGACCGGAGCGAGCTTTTCGAGCCAGTCCATCACGTCCTGCTTGAGGCCTTCTTCCTCGTCGTTGACCCAGATGCCGGCGGTGATGTGCATGGCGCTCACCAGGCAGAGGCCTTCCTGGACCTTGCTGTCGACGACGAGGGAGTTCAGCTTCTGGGTGATGTTGACGAGCGCGCGGCGGGCGGGCGTCTCGAAAGTGAGGTACTCGGTCTTCGACTTCAAGCCGCGACGGGCTCGCCTTTCGGGGCGACCGCGAGGATCGCGCGCGCGATGGTCGGGGCGAGGGCCGGCCGCAGCAGCCGCGCGTCGTAGGGCGCCAGGCGCTTGTCGTTTTCGGCGAGGCAGGTCTCGAGGAACCCGCGCATCGTGACGTCGCCGAAGGACTGGGCGCTCGTCATCGCGAAATTGTCCTGGCTGGCGCCGTTGGCGGACGCGCCGACGCGGACGGCGGTCTTCACCCGGCCGAAGATCTGGAGATAAATCGCCAGGCCGCGCTGGAAGAGGTAGGCCGGACGCATGAGCGCGGGCTTGCGCGCGCGCTTGAAGGCGATCCAATTCACGTGGAAGAGAATGTGGCGCGCCTCCTCCTGCATGATCGGCTCGAAAAGCTTCACGAGCGACGGCGGGAAGAAGCCGGAGTCGCGCGCGAGCGCGAAGAGGCCGAACGCGAAAAAAGAGTCGAAGCACTCGCCGTAGCCGACGCGCATGAAGGACCACTCGGCGTTGCGGGGCTTCACCGGAGCCGCGCGCTCCTGCACCGGGATGCCGTATTTTTGCGTCAGCAGGCGAAGCACCTCGGCGTGGCGCTCCTCCTCGTAGCCTTGCATGGCGATCGCTTCCGCCATCACCGGGTCGGGCTCGACCTGGCCGAGCGTGACGACCTTCAGCGCGGTCTCGGCCTCGGTGGCGACCGCCTCGTCCCAGATCGGCAGGGCCTTGAGGCGCGCCTTGACCGAGTCGTCGAGGTCCGGCCAGGGGAGCTTCGTCGGGACGTAAGGGTCGTGGGACTCGACGAAGAAGCGGCAGAGTAGGCGCTTGTGCTCGTCGGAGCCGATCTCGAAAGTCATCGGGGTGTCCCCGATTTTACCGTATTTCGTCATACCGCGGCAACGGATGGGCCTTGAAGAAGGTCCAGACCAAGGACTCGAAATCCACGTCCCGGCTCGTGCGTCCCACGAGCCGCTTGAGATACGGTTTCCCGCGCGGCCAAGTGTGCCCGCCGCCGTCCACTTTATAGAGGAGGACTTCCGAGCCGCCCTGGCAGCGGCGCCGCGCCGACAAGCTCCAGCGGGTGCCGTCGTCCTCCGCGTCCGGCAGCTCGGAGCGCTCCGGCTCGCCGGTGCAGCCGTCGAGCGCGGCCCACTTCTCGTCGGTCTCCGGGACCGTCAGCTTCTTGCCCCGGACCCGGCCGAGAAAGCGGACCTCGCGCCCGTCCCACGGGACGAGCCGGTCCTCGGTCCCGTTGACCATGAGCACCGGCACCGGGCGCGACGGCTTGCAGGAGGCGGCCGCCTTCTGGCCGAGCGAGGCGGCCACCGCGCCGATCGCCGCCCATCGGCCCGCGTCGGCGCACGCCAGGGCGTGCGCCATGAAGCCGCCGTTGGAGATGCCGACCGCGTAAAGGCGCTTCGGGTCGGCCTTGCCGTCTTTCACGAGCTTGTCGGCCAGCGCGGCGAGGAAGCCCGCATCGTCGGCCTCGGGGTCCGCGTCGTTGCCGTCGCGGCCGTCGTTCCAATGCTTGCCGAGCCCGTCAGGGTAGACGACGAGGAAGCCCTCGCGAGCGGCCAAGGCGTCCAGGCGCCCGTCCAAGTGTTTTCGAAGCTTGGGGCCGTCGCCG
>JACRDR010000415.1 GCA_016212845.1 Elusimicrobiota bacterium | reverse complement strand
CGGCATGGTCCGCACGGTGACGCACGACATCGGCCGGACGACGCTCCCGCTTCCCCAGCGGACCCCGACGGAGATTCCCGGTTCCAAGATCCGGGTCGTCGCCGACATGATGCTCCCGAACTTCCGGATCGGGCCGGACGCCCGGGCCGATTCGATGTCGCTCGACCTGCAGAACCCGGCGGTGAAGCTGAAGTTCCTCGTGGAAGGAAGGCCGACGCGGCCGCTGTGGCTGCTGCAGCGCAGCCCCGAAGCCGCCTTCTCGGAAAACGAAGACGGCACGCTCGAGCACGCGCCGCCGCCGCCCTTTAAGCTCGCCGAGATCGATCCCGTGCTGTTTTCGGGCATCCAAGTCGCCTACGACCCGGGCTACCCGGTGGTGCTCGGCGGCGGGATCGCGTGGCTCGTCGGCATGGTTCTCCTTTTCTACCTGCATCGCCGCCGGCTGTGGGTCGTCGTCGGCCCCGGCGAAGGCGGCAAGGCGCGCGTGCGCGTGGGGGCTTGGAGCTCCCGTGGGCCGCGCGATTTCCGCAAGGAATTCGAGACTTTGATGAACCGGACGGCGTCGGACTTGGGCGGCTCGCCCGTCGAAGTCGCGTCCGACCAGCCGGTACCGGCATGAGGAAAACATGGAATTGAAACTCTTCAGCGCGGCCGCGGCCCTCTACACCGCGGCGGCGGCCTTGGCGTTGGCCTACCTCTACAACAAGAACGAGAAGTGGAGCGCGTGGATGTACCGGCTGCTCGTCGCGGGCGTTCTTTTCCACCTGACCTCCTTCGGCCTGCGCATCCACTTGTTCTGGAAGATCCCCGAAAACCGGTACTTCATGCCGATCAACTCGTTCTACGGCGCGCTCTCGTACCTCGCGCTCGCGGTGGCCGCGGTGTTCGCGTTCGTCGAGGGCCGGCACCGCCTCGGCATCCTCGGCGGCTTCGTGCTGCCGTGGGCGGCGATCGGCGCGGTCGGCGCGTGGTGGCGGGCGCTCTACATGGGCGACACCGAGATCCACGGCCTCGTCCCGGCGCTGCAGAGCTACTGGATCAACATCCATCCGATGGTGCTGATGACCGCCTACGCGGTCTTCGGCAACGCGTTCGGCGTGGGGCTCGCGCTCCTCGTGCAGGAACGGCAGGTGAAGTCGCGAAAGCCTTCCGAGCTCTGCTACCGCCTCCCGGCCATCGAGGATCTCGACGGCCTCAACTACCGGCTAATCGTCGTCGGCTTCCCGGTGCTGACCGTCGGCATCCTGATGGGAGGCATCTGGGCGTACGGCGCCTGGGGACGCTTCTGGGGCTGGGACCCGAAGGAAACGTGGTCCTTGATCACGGCGCTGGTGTACGCGGCGTATCTGCACATGCGCTTCATCGCCGGCTGGCGCGGACGGAAGGCGGTGTACATGTCGATGTTCGGGTTCGCCTGCGTGATCTTCACGTTCATCGGCGTGAACTTTTTGTCCGAGCTGCACGGGTATCTGTCCAATGGCTGATGAAACGGTCGGCCCCCCTCCTTCCTCGGCCCCGTGGGGGCCTGCGGGGTCATGATCCTAGTCCGCGGCGTCAGCCATAAGTCCTGTCCCGTCGGGCCGCGCGAGCGGCTCGCGGCCAGGCCCGCCGCCGCCGTCTTGGACTGGCTCAAGGAGCGCGGCGTCGGAGAGGCGGTGGTGCTCACCACCTGCAACCGCTTCGAGGTCTACGCCGTCGTCGACGAGAGCCGCGAGGCCGCCGCCCGGCTCGCGCTCACCGAGGGCTTCGACGCGTGGGCGCAGACCGCGCTCGGCGAGGCCGCCTACGAGCGCTCGGGCGCGGACGCGATCAAGCACCTCTTTCAAGTCGCCTCCGGCCTCGACTCGCTCGTCGTGGGCGAATCCGAGATCCTCGGGCAGGTGAAGCAGGCCTACGAGACCGCGAGAGTGGCCGGCGCCACCGGCAAGCTGACCAACGTATTGTTCCAGCGCGCGATCTTCCTCGGCAAGAAGGTCAGATCCGACACCGGCATCGCGGTCGGCCACACGTCGGTCGCCTCCGTCGCCGTCGACTTGGCCGAGCGCATCTTCGGCTCGCTGCGCGACCGAGAGGTGCTGCTCCTCGGCGCCGGCGAGATGGCCGAGCTCACCGCGACGCATCTGGCCTCCTGCAAGATCGGCCGGCTCCTCGTCGCCAACCGCACGTTCGAGCGCGGGCGCGACCTCGCCGAGCGCTTTCGCGGCGCGGCGGTGCGCTGGGAGGCCTTCGCCGAGCGCCTCGAGACGGTCGACATCGTGATCGGCTCCACCGGCGCCGATCGCGCCGTGCTCACGCGCGAGATGGTCGAGCGCGCGCAGCCCGCCCGGAAGGGACGCTCCCTTTTCCTCATCGACATCGCGATGCCGCGCGACGTCGAGGAGACGGTATCCGACCTCGACCACGTCTATCTCTACTCGCTCGGCGACCTGCAGGGCATCGTCGACGAGAACCTCGCGCGCCGCCGCGGCGAGCTCGAGGCCGCGACCCGGCTGGTCGACGAGGCCTCGCGCGAGTTTTCCGCGTGGGAGGCCACCGTCGGCACCGCCGCCGAGGGCAGCCTGCGCCACGCGCGCCCGGTGGCGGAGGGCGCGTGAGCGGCCGCGTCACCTCCGGGACCCGCGGCTCGGCGCTCGCCCTCGCGCAGTCGGGCATGCTCGCCAAGACGCTCGCCGAGCGCTCCGGGCTCGCGGTCGACCGCGCGGTCATCACGACCTCCGGCGACCGCTTCGCGATCCAGAGCCCCGGCGGGGCTTCCTCCGCGCAGCCGCCGGACGCCCCCGGCGTCACGCCCAACTTGAAAGCGATGTTCGTCAAGGAGATCGAAGAGGCGCTCCTCGAAGGATCGATCGATTTCGCTGTGCACTCCTGCAAGGATCTGCCCGCCGAGCTCCCGAAGGGCCTCACGCTCGCGGCGTTTCCTACTAGAGAAGACCCGCGCGACGCCTTCATCCCCGGCGCGGACGTGAAATCTTTCGCCGAGCTTCCCAAGAACCCGAAGATCGCGACCGGCTCGCTGCGGCGCCAGATCCAGCTCAAGCTCGCGCGCCCCGACGCGACGTTCGTCGCGATCAGCGGCAACGTCGATACCCGGCTGCGCCGTCTCGACTCCGGCGAGTTCGACGGCATGGTGCTCGCGGTCGCCGGACTCAAGAGGCTCGGCCTCGGCTCGCGGCGCCACGAGGCGCTCGGCGCGGACGTCGTCATCCCCGCTCCGGGCCAGGGCTCCTTGGCCGTCGAGGCGCGAGAGGATCGCGCCGATATCCTGAAGCTGCTCAACCTCATCGACGACCCGACGACGCGGCTGGAGGTGGAGGCCGAACGCGCCTTCCTCGCCGAGATCGGCGGGGGCTGCGCGACGCCGCTCGGCTGCCTCGCGCGCGTCAAAGACGGACGCGTGATCCTCCGCTCGTTTTGGTCGGAGCCCGACGGTTCTCGCCCGCGGCGCAAGGACGCCGAGGGCCCGGCCGTCGAAGGCCCCGCCAT
>JACRDR010000044.1 GCA_016212845.1 Elusimicrobiota bacterium | reverse complement strand
TCGCGCGCCTGCGCTTCCGCCTGGCGCACGGCCTCGTTCTTCTCGCTGATCTGGCGTGCCTCGTCGAAGCGCTCGAAGCCGGCGCGCAGTTCCTCCAGCTTGCGCTCCGGCGGCAACACAGGCATAGTTAGGGCCAATATGCGGATTTTGGTGGTCGACGACGACCCCGAGATCCTGTCGCTCTGCGTCTCCGTTCTTAAGGAGACCGGGCATCAGGTCGAGGGCGTCGACACGGGAGAGAAGGCCTTGGGCAAGCTGGCCTACGGCTGGGACCTGCTGCTCGTCGACGTCACGCTTCCCGGCATGAGCGGCCTAGACCTGGCCGACAAGGTGGCGGACTCGGCCGACGTCATCATCATGACCGCCAACCCCGCGCTCGACAGCTCGCTGCACGCGCTTCGGGCGGGCGTCTTCGATTACCTGCCCAAGCCGTTCACGATCGACCGCCTCATCGACACCGTGCGAAACTGCGGCGAGCGCGGCCGCGTGAGCTCGAGCGCGGTTCGCGAGGAGTTCCTGGTCGACCGCCTCAAGAAGGCCTCGCAGGAGGTCGCGGGACTCCGCACCGTCGAGAGCTTTTTCTCGCGGTTCTGCGGCGAGCCGGTGAGCCGGCTCATGCGGACGCTGAAGGAAGAGCCCGGCCACGGCCGCAAGATGGACGCGACGATGCTCTTCGCGGACGTTCGCTGGTTCACGCCCTTCGCCGCCTCCGTCGGACCGGAGGCCGCGGTTTTGGCGGTGAACAAACTATTGGCCGTGGTGGTCGCCGAGGTGAACAAAAACGGCGGCATGATCAACAAGTTCCTGGGCGACGGCGCGTTCGCGCTGTTCGGCTGCCCGGACCCGCTGCCCGATCAGTGCGCGGCGGCGTGCCGCGCGGCGCTGGGCATCGTCTCGGAAGTCGAGAAATTGGCGCAAGCCGCGCTCGAGAACGGCCAGACCCCGCTGCGCCTGGGCCTCGGCATCAACACGGGCGAGGTCTTGGCGGGCCTGCTGGGCACCGAGGAGCGCATGGAGTACACCGTCATCGGCCACGCGGCGAACGTCGCCTCCCGCCTCGAAAGCATCTCGCGCCCGGGCCAGATCCTCGTCGGAAAAGACACCTACGACCGGATCACCAATAAGGAGATGTTCAACCTGCAGACCCTGGGGCCGAAAGAGCTCCCCGGCGTCCCGGGCTTCGTCGAAACCTGGCAGCTCCTCCCCAAACCCTAAATCCGAACGCTGGTGCCAGGCACCAAGCGTTCGGATTCAGTAGGGCAGGTCGCTCTCCCAGCTGCGGCCCAGGTCCAGCAGGCCCTTCGTAGCGGCTTCCTTCTGCCATTGGGGCGCGCCGCGCGCGGTCGGGAGCGTCGAGTCGAAAGCGGTCTTGATGAGGAATCGCCGCGCGTCGCGCCTCGCGCTCCGCTCGATCTCCTCGAGGTAGGGATCGACGTCGTACCACCGGCGCCGCCGGGGCGTGGGGCCCGCGGGAGCGGCGGGGCCGACCGCGACGGAGGGTCCCGTGGCCGCGAGCGGCAGCGGCTCCACGAAAAGGCCGCGGAACGGCTTCACGTGCAGGCCGTAGAGGTCGAAGCGCGTCTCCTCGGCGACGCCCCTGAGCGTAAGGTCGGCGGTGCCGATCGGGTTTCGAAGCCGCCCGAGCAGAAACGCCGGCGAGCGCCTCACGTCGTCGAAGTCCCACCGGAGCTGGTAGTTGATCGACGCCGAGCTGCCGCGCCAGTCGCGGCCGAAGGCGACGTACCACGGCGAGACGGGCGCGGGCTCGCGCGTGCGGCGGGGCTTGAGGTCGGCGGAAAGCGGCGCGATGTCCGCGAGCTCGTCGGGCACGACCGGCACCGCGCGAGCGGCGGAAGCGAGCAAAAAGAGGAGCAGCGACGCTCGGCGAAGCATCCCTTCCAGCATAGCCGGATTTGGGGCTATGCGCAAAGGCCGGTCCAGAGCGCGACGATACGCTCGCGCAGGACGGCGGTGTGGGCGGCGTAGACCGGATCGCCGCTTTCGCCCGAAGGCGGGGCGACCGGCGCCCCGAATTCGAGCCGCAGGCGGCCGGAGAGCTTGAGCTTGCCGGCCCGCGGCCAAGCCTCGGCGAAGCCCGCGAGGCCGACGGGCACGACCGGGACCTTCAGGTGCGAGGACAAGATCGCGGCGCCCTTCTTGAAGCGCTTCGGCGTGCCGTCGATCGAGCGTTCGCCCTCCGGGAACAGCACGAGCACCTTCCCCCGGCGCAAGCCGTAGGCGCCCGCAGCCATCGCCTGCGTCATGTTCGCGTCCGGATCGATCGGGATGAGCCGAAGCGACCGGGCGATCGAGCGCATGATCCCCTGGCCGAAGATGTCGCTCGTGCCGACATAGAAGGAGCGCTTGAATATCGAGCGCGGAAGCGCGGCCAGCAGCATCGGGCCGTCGAGGAAGCTTTGATGGTTGGGGCAGAGCAGGAACGGGCCCTCTTTAGGAAGGCGCTCGAGCCCCTTCACTTCCAGGCGATAGAGGACTTTCGCGGCGAGACGCAGAAGGCCGAAGGCGAGCGGCCACAGGAGATCGGCCAGCGGCCGGGACCTCGTGATCCCGAGCGCCTCCTCGTCCTTCGGGTCCTCCTTGAGCAAGGTCTCCCAGCCGGCCGCGGCGGCGCCGGAGCCCTTCAGCGCCAGCACCGCGTCGACGAGCTCCCGGGCGGTGAACGCCTGCACTTTCGAGAGATCGGGCACGGCGGCGCCCGCTTCCCGCGCGAGCTTGCCCACGAGCTCGACGCGCTCGACCGAGTCGAGACCGAGATCGAGCTCGATGTTGTCCTTCGGATGGACGCGCTCGGGCTTCGACTTCGCGGCTTCCCTCACGAGCTCCAAGGCGCGCGCGACCTCCGACCGGGAGGCCCACTCGGCTTCCTCGGCGCTCAGCTCGCGCTTGGGCGCGGACGGCGGCGCGTCGCTCCCGCCCTT
>JACRDR010000402.1 GCA_016212845.1 Elusimicrobiota bacterium | reverse complement strand
CGTCATCGCCGACGCGGCTTTTCAGGAGGTCCTCGGCGTCGTCCGGCGCTGCGCGGTCCAGCTCTTCGAGGAAACGCTCGCCGGACAGCGCCGCCGGCTGCGAATCGCCGGAAAGCTCATGCTCGCCGACCGGCGCCTGCGCGACGCGTGGCAGGCCGAACTCATCAGCGACGTCGAGGCGTCCCGCGGCCTGCTTCGGGCGTACGGAGCCGCGAGGCGCGGCCTAACCGCGCTCGCCGCCGGCCTTCCGCCGGACTCGGACCGCGCGCAGATCGTCGAGACGGCCCGCGTGACCCGATGGTTCCGGAACGCCTCGCGCGCGTCGCTGGCGGGATGGCAGAAGCACGCGGCGAAGCCCTCCGACCGGCTCCGGCCCGCGTGGACGGCCCCGGTCTTCCTCGACTGGGCGGCAAGACCGATGTCCTTGCTCGAGCTGAGGACCTCGCTGGAAAGCGAAGGCTCGCTCAAGTGGTCCCAGTCCCCTCGCTCCGGCGCGTCGAAGTCGGACTACACTCACGTGGTCTGGGCGATCGGCGACGCGGAGCTCGAGACCCTCTACGGCGTCTTCCGCGGCGCGAGCATCCACGACGTCACGCGCTCGGCCTAGCACGGGCCCTATAAAGGTAGAATCGTCGCGTGGCGGCCCTCTTGCTGCTCCTGACGCTCGCGTTGGCCTTCGCCAACGGAGCCAACGACGTCTCCAAAGGCATCGCCACCTTGGTCGGCAGCGGCGTCGCCGAGTACCGAAAAGCGGTCCGGTGGGGCACGCTCTGGACCGCCCTGGGCGGCCTAGCGGCGATCTTCGCCTCCCAAGGCCTCGTCGCCGCGTTCAGCGGCAAGGGGCTGCTGGTCGAGCCGCGGCAGGGACATGAGTTTCTGATCGCGGTCGCCTGCGGCGCGTTCCTCTGGGTCCTGTTCGCGTCGAAGAGCAGCCTGCCCGTCTCCACGACGCACGCGATCACCGGCGCGCTCTGCGGCGCGGGCGCGATGGCCGCGGGTCCCGACGGCGTCGAATGGCTCGCGGTCGCCAAGAAGTTCGCGCTGCCGCTGTTCGCCGGCCCGATCTTGTCGCTTCTCATGATGTTCATCCTCGCGCCGGCGATCGCGGCGGCGTTCGGCGGCTTCCAGAATTACTGCCTTTGCGTGGAAGCGGGCAAAGGCGTGTGTCTCAAGCCGGCGGGCACCGCGGCGGTCGCCGTCGAGGCCGAGCCGCCGAAGCTGGTACTCGGAGAAGCGAGCCGGTGCGGGTCGGAGCCCGCGGTGCTCGCGCAGGTTAACGGCATGGACGCGCTGCATTGGCTCGCCGCCGGTACCACGAGCTTCGCTCGCGGGCTCAACGACACGCCGAAGATTTTCGCCGTGGGCGCGGCCGCCGCGGCGGCTCTGGGCGTCGGCCAGACGCCGATGTACTTCCTCGTCGCGCTCGCGATGGGCGCCGGGAGCGCCATCTGGGGCCTCCGAGTCACCGAGACGCTGGCGACGAAGGTGACGAAGATGAGCCACGCGGAAGGCTTTTCCGCCAACCTCGTCACCTCGCTTCTCGTGACCTTCGCTTCTCGCCTGGCGCTGCCCGTCTCAACGACCCACGTCTCGAGCGGCGCGATCATCGGCATCGGGCTCAAGGGCGGCCAGGAGATCCAGTGGAAGACCGTGCGCGACATGGGCCTCGCCTGGATCGTCACGCTGCCGGTATCGGCGGCGTTCGCCGCCGTCTCCTGCCTCGTCGTCTCGAGGTTCTGATCTAGGCGTTCGGCGGCAGGCCCAGGGCGGCGCGGACTTCCTCGCCGGTCAGCGTCTCCCTCTTCTCCAGCTCCGTCGACAAGCGCTGCAGCTCCTCGCGCTTCGAGACGACCAGCGCCTTCACGCGCTCGTAGGTCTCCTTCACCAGCTTGCGGCTCTCCTGATCGAGGAGCTTCGCCGTATCGGGGCTGTAGCCCTGATCCTCGTAGCCGATCGGGCCGACGCGGTCGCTCATGCCGAACTTCTTCACCATGAGGAGCGATATCTTGCGGACCTGCTCGATATCGGAGGACGGGCCGGTCGTCACCTGCGAGTCGCCGAAAAAGATCTCCTCGGCCGCCATGCCGCCGAGCAGGGTGGCGAGTTTCCCCTCCAGCTCCTCCCGGGTGTAGAGACGCTTGTCCTCCTCCGACATCTGCACGGTCACGCCGAGCGCCTTGCCGCGAGGAATGATGGTGACGCGCTGCACCGCCTCGGCCCCTTTCGTGAACATCGCGGCCACGGTGTGGCCGGACTCGTGGATCGCGACGCGCTTCTTGTCCGCGGCGCTCAGGTGGCGGCTCTTGAGCTCCTCACCGAGGATCGCCTTGTCGACGGCCCCCTGAAAGTCCGCCATCGTCACCTGCGGCCGGCGCTCGCGGGCGGCGAGTATCGCCGCCTCCTGCACGATGTAGGCGAGATCCGATCCGACGAGGCCCGGCGTGCGCTGGGCGATCTGCTTGAAGTCGATATCCGGCGCGAGGCGGCCGTCCGCCTGCAGCTGCGCCGCGTGGACCTTGAGGATGAGCTCGCGTCCCGTTACGTCGGGCGGATCGACGGAGATGTGCCGGTCGAACCGTCCGCGGCGGATCAAGGCCGAGTCGAGCATGTCCAGGCGGTTGGTCGCGCCGACGATGAGGATGCGATCTCCCGGCTTGATCTCGCTCATCTCCGCGAGCATCGCGTTGAGGGCGTGGTCGTACTCTCGGTCTCCGCCGTTGCCCATCCCGCCGCCGCGCGCCTGGCCGAGGCTGTCGATCTCGTCGATCATCACTATGACCGGTCCCTTTTTGGCAAGCTTCCGGGCGTTCTTGAAGAGATCGCGGATCTTCGCCGCACCGTTGCCCACGTACACCTCGACGAAGCTCGAGCCGTTCGCGTAGAGCAGAGGGATGCCGGTCTCGCCCGCCAGCGCCTTGGTGAGGAGAGTCTTGCCCGTTCCGGGAGGTCCGTAGAGCATGACGCCGCGCGGCAGCTCCACGCCGAGGCGCTCGTAGGCGCCGGGGTTCTTGAGGATCTCGGCGATCTCCTTCATCTGCGCGACCGCCTCGTCGATGCCCGCGACGTCCTTGAAGCGCTCCTTGGGGTGCTGGACTTCGATCTTGTTGCCGCGAATGCCGCCGGTCATGAGCTTCTGCACGATGTAGCCGGCCAGCACTGCCGCGCCGACCCCGAGCCCCAACTGGAGGAGAAGCTGAAGGTAGGGCGCAAGAATCGGACCCACCACGCCCAGCACGTGGCCGATGCCGGAGAGCCCCTTGAAGGCGCTCGCGCCGCCGATGCCGATCGCAGCCAGCGCGCCCGCGAACAGGCTGGGCTTGGCGCCCGGCGGCGGAGGAGGCGGCGGGACGTCCTTTACGGCTCCGACCGACGGGACGCTCGTGAAGGCCACCGGCTCGCGTACGCCGAGCGAGGCCATGGCTGCGCCGCCCTCCACGCGCGGGATCCCTCCGTCCGTGCGGGCGAGCTTGATGCCGAGGAGTTCCATGAACTCGCGGTCGGCGCCCGCCCGCATCTGTTCGGCGGCGGGAGCGTTCGCGAAGACCTGCCCCGCGGCGTGCGCGGCACGGGGACCGAAAGCGTTGAGCAGGAGCGAGAGGCAGAGGACGGCGGCGGCCTGTTTTTGGAGCATGGAACGAGTATGCGGCCCGATAGCCCCCCGCGGGAGCGTCCTTGGCCCTGGATCGGACCCTCGGCTTTGGTCCCCTTCCGGAGCCCCCTAACCGGCACCGAGGTCCGCCGGCTCCCCGGCCGCTTCCGTATATGTACCTAGACGCGGCGGTCTTGCGCGGTTTCGGGACCCACCCTATACTCCAGGGGCCCAGGAGGCACGCGCATGGAACCCTCTCCGCAACAGTCGTCCGACATCCTTTCCCGCCAGGTCGTCTACGACGGGGAGGGCTACTCGCGCGAGGGCCTCGAGAAGATGCTCACGGACTACCAGTCCAAGCACTCCCTCGATCTAAAGAAATTCGACAACCTGTCCGAATCCTACCAGCGCCTGTCGAAGGACATGACCCAGGAAATCGCCGACAACAAGTCCGCGATGGAGTACCTGGGCAACATCGTCACCTTCAACCAGGTCGGCACGAACATCAAGGGCCTGCTCTCGAAGATGCCCTTGATCCGCGACTTCTCCCCCAGCCGCGACCTCAAGGAGATGCTCGGCGAGAAAGTCGAGATCGCCCAGCGCCGCGTCAACGAGATCAACAATTACCTCGACGTACTGCAGTCCGACATCAAGAACCTCCAGGACGACATCACGCGCCTCAACAAGAAGATGGTCGCGGCCGCCCGCAACGAGGAGAAGGCCGCCCGCTACGTGCTGGAGCTGGAGGGCCACCGCAAGGAGCTCGAGGCCAAGATGCAGGGCATGGACCCCAAATCCACCGAGGCCCGCGAGATGAGCGCCCGCATCTCGGACGTAAAGCGGTTGATCTGGGAGCACGGCGCCAAGCTCCGGCTCTACGCGAACGCCGAGGACCGCATCCAGGCGATCGTGAACATGAACAACAACTTCCTCGAGATCATGACCAACCTCAACGGGAACATGCAGACCCTCTACGAGGCGGGAAGCGAGGTGCTCAACGAGCTGCACGGCAACCTCGCGGGCCTCGCCTCGCTCTCGAAGGCCGGCGAGCTCTCCGTCGAGATGCACAAGTCGATGGAGTCGCTCAAGAAGAGCGTCAACAAGCTCGCGACGCTCGCCTCCGAGACTTCGCTCTACCTCACGCAGAACGTCGAGCGCCTCACGTCGGAGATGAAGATCTACGACGCCGAGACGGAAAACCTCGTGAAATCCAACTTGGCCGCGGAGCGCGAGATCAAAGAGCAGCGCATCAACGAGACCATCGTGCTCGCCAAGAAGGAGTACGCGGAGAGTGAATCCCGCGGCAAGTGACCTCAAAGTCCCGGTACGCCCGCGCCGGCGGCTCACCGGCGCAGACCTAGACCGCTACGCCGAGACGACGGCCCGCCTCATCGGTGCCGCGCGTCTCAACAAGTGGTACCCGGACCCCTACTCCTGCGCGAATTATTTTCGCGCGCTCGCCGCCTCCGTCCGTGAAGGCGTCTACGACGGCGTCTGGATCGACCTCGGCAGCGGCACGCCGACGCTCCAGGAGGTCGTGAACGTGAAGGCCGATCGCGACGTGGCCGAGGAGTTCCTGCAGGGCCAGGTCTCGCGCGCGCAGGCCGGCCGGACGCCCACGCCGAAGGTCGCGGCCAAGACCGAGTACTACAAGAAGATCTACCCGATGACCTTTTGCCCGATCACGTCGCTCGAGGTGAGGCTCCGGCGCACGGACGCCGACAAGAAGCTCGCCGCGTTCGAGGCGGTCTTCGACCGCTACGACGCCGCCGAGAACGTCTTCACGCGCTACACGCTCCTGCTCCAGCAGAAGGACCAGGCGCTCGGCAACGCCCTCATTGAGCGCAGCGGCGACTACAGCCGCCAGACCGAGGCGTTCCGCCGCGCGATGGAAAGCTACACCTCCGACGAGAGCGAGATCGCCTTTCTCCTGCTCGGCCGGATGGAAGGCGTCCGCGTGGAAGAAGTGGTTCGAGCCCGGATCGGTCCTATCTGGTCCTTCGCCGCTCCCGCGCCGCCCGGCTGGCTGCCCGACGGGCCCGAGGGCGCCGGAGAGTTCATCCTGCATCTTCCGCTCGACAAGGCGTCCGTCGACCTCGATGAAGACCGGGACTCCGACCCGTTTTCGACGATCTACCGCCATTTCCTGTCCGAGACCAGCCGCCCGCTCGTGGAAGAGGAGGCGCGGCGCCTCGGCTATCGCGTGCACAAGGAGCGAAAGTTCGCGGCCACGAAGCTCGCGGCCTACCGCCTCCGGACCCGTCTCAAGGACGCCGGGGCGTCGAACCTCATCTACACGATATGAACGCCAAACTCGAAAGCGCCGACGTCGAAGGGCAGCTGGGCAAGGCCCGCGCGATGGTCGCCGCGGCGGGCATCCCCTCGATCCTCGCCCGGGCCGACGCGGGCGCCTTCGGCACCACGCCGCTCAACTTGGAGGCGCTCGACGCGATCAGCCGCGCGCTCGCCACCGCCGTCGCCGCCTCGCAGCACCCGGCGCTGGGGCAGGCCTCTCCCGCCGTCTTCTCCCTGCTCTTCGCCGAGGAGGCGCTCGATCGCCTCGGCTGCCTCTCGACGAACCCGGAGACGCAGTCGGCCGCCGGCTTCGCGGTCACGCAGTACGGCGACCTCGGTTCGAAGCGCGCGCAGGACGCGCTGCAGACGATCGTGGGCGACGCCGCGAATTTCCTCCGCTTCTACCTGAACCACGCCGACGGCAGCAAGCGCCTCGCGCGCGACTCCGAGAGCCTGCGCTGCCTGCGCGCTTACTTCGGCCTCATCGCCGGCACGGTCCGCAAGATCCAGCCGGAGCCCGCGGGTCTCGAGATCGTGACCCCGCGGCTCAGGCTCGTCGGCTTCCGGGCGCTCCCCGCCTCCGCCGAGGAGCCGTCCGACCTCCTGCCGGTCACGTTCGACGACATCGTCGGCAACGAGGAATACGTGAAGGCGGGCCGCCGCCTCGCCCGCGACGTCGGCGGCTTCGACCTCAAGGCGGGAGAAAACCCGAAGAAGATCCGCAACCAGGTCCTCTTCGTGCTCGGCTCGCCGGGCTGCGGCAAGACGGTCACCGCGCACGCGATCGGCAACTACTTCCTGGACCTCTGCAAGAAGTCCGGCCTGCCGTCGCGCATGCGCGTCATCCGCCGGACCGACTGGGCGTCCTCGTACCAGAACCAGTCCGCCAACCGGCTGCTCGAGATCTTCCGCGAGGAGGTTTTCAGCGCGCCCGGCGTCTGCGGCGTGTACTGGCCCGACATCGACACCGCCTTCGCGGCGCGCGGAGACTCCGAGATCCGGCAGGAGGAGAAATCCAACCTCGCCGCGATCTTCGGCATCCTCGACGGCACGATCGGCCCAAAAAACGGCCGCTGGTTCCTGATCTGCGACGCGAACACGCTCCGCATGGACGAGGCGACGCTCTCGCGCCTCTCGCAGCAGCCGCTCAAGGCGCTCGGCCCGGTCGCTCCGGCGGACTTCGTGAAGCTCATCCGCGACGTCAAGCTGCGCGGCAAGGAAGCGTGGCTCCCCATCACGCCCGAGGAGTGGACCAAGATCGGCGAGCGCTGCGTCGCCGAGAAGCTCTCGGGGCGCTCGGTCGACGCGCTGGCGGGCCGCATCCTCACCGAGATGGAGGATTTCGACGAGCCCGAGGAATACTTCTCGCTGCCCTTCGAAGAGAAGAAAAAGATGATCGCCCAGCTCTCGAAGAAGGTACCCGCCGACCGCATCCAGGAGATGATCGGCGGTCACGTGAAGTTCGAGCGCGACGCGCAGGCCAAATCCGAGTCCGACAAGTTCATCGACCGGGTCAAGGAGATCCGCTTCCACCTCTCCGCGCAGCAGGCCGCGGTCGCCCTCGCCTCCCAGCCGCCCGAGCCCCAGACGGGCGGCTGAGCCGTGGAGGTCCTCCGCCTCGAGTCGGTGCAAAAGGGCTTCGACGGCAACGTCGCCGTCCGCGACTTGTCCTGGTCGATCCCCGAAGGCTCGGTCTACGGCCTCATCGGCCCGAACGGCTCCGGCAAGACGACGACGATCCGCATGATCTTGGACATCTTCCCGCCCGACGAGGGCCGCATCAGTCTCTTCGGCCGCAAGCCCGACGCCTCCACGCGCGACCGCGTCGGCTATTTGCCCGAGGAGCGCGGGCTCTACAAGCGCATGCGCGTCAAAGACATGCTCGGCTACCTCGGGCGGCTGAAGGGCGAGCGCGGCGCCGCTCTTTCCGGGGCGATCGCGACGTGGCTCGAGCGCTTCGGCCTCTCCTCCTGGGCGGACCGCCCCGTCGAGGACCTCTCGAAGGGCATGCAGCAGAAGGTGCAGTTCATCGGCACCGTCCTGCACGACCCGAAGCTCTTGATTTTGGACGAGCCGTTCTCGGGCCTGGATCCCATCAGCGCCGACCTCCTCAAGGACGCGGTCCTCGAGCTCAAGAAGGGCGGCGCGACGATCATCTTCTCGACGCACGCGATGGAGGCGGCCGAGAAGCTCTGCGACTCGGTCTTGATGCTCCATCGCGGCGACAAGGTGCTCGACGGCACGCTCGAGTCGATCCGCGCCGAGCACGGCGCGCAGGCGGTGACGCTCGACTACGAGGGCGACGGCGCCGCGTTGAAGGCTCTTTCCGGCGTCGATTCGATCAACGACTACGGCAAGCACGCCGAACTGACGCTTGCGGCCGGGACGGACGCCCAGGAACTGCTTCGCGGACTTCTGGGCAAGCTGAGGATACACCGCTTCGAGTCTCGCCGCTCGTCTTTGCACGAGATCTTTCGCCGCCGCGTCGGAGGTCCGGTTGATTAGGATTTGGACGATCGCCAAGCGGGAGTTCGTCGAGGGCCTGCGCAACCGCGCGTTCCTGCTCGGCGCGGTGCTCACGCCGGCGATCCTCGTAGGCTCCCTTTTCCTTCCGACGGGCTTAGCCGAGAAGCTCAAGCCCGATCGCGCCGCGATCGCGGTATCCGGCGGCGACCGCCCGCTCGTCGAAGAACTCGAGCGCCGCGTCGCGCTCTACAACGAGCGCGGGGTCAGGCCCCGCTACGACGTCGAGCGGCTCGACGGCGGCCTCGAGGCCGCGCTCGAGAAGGCGAAGCCGCGCCTCGCCTCGGGCGACCTCGCGGTGCTGCTTTACCTGGGCGACCGGCTGATCGAGGGCGACGGCACGATTTCGCTATACTACCACACCGCCGGCATCGCGGGCGCGCCGAAAGACCTCGGCCGCTGGGCGGGCGATTCGGTCCGCCGCCGCCGGCTCGTGCTGAGCGGCGCGCGGCCGGAGGCGATCGCCAAGCTCGACGCCCCGGTGAAGCTCGACACCAAGATCTTCGGCGACCGCGGACAAGTCTCCGTCGAGGAAGCGGTGGTCGCGCGCATCCTCGTGCCGGTCGCGGCGGCGATGCTCCTCTTCATCGGCATCTTCTCGGTCTCGCAGCTGTGCCTGACGAACCTCATCGAGGAGCGCTCGGGCCGCGTGCTCGAGGTGCTGCTCGCCTCCGTCTCGCCGCTCGAGCTGATGGCGGGCAAGATCCTCGGGAACGGCATGCTCGGGCTCGCGGTCTGCGGATTCTGGGCGATGCTCGGCGTCCACGTCGCCCGCGGCCACGGCCTCGCGCAGACGATCACGCCGCTGCAGTTCGTCCTGCTCCCGACCTACTTCGTGCTGGGCTTCCTCCTCTTCGCGGCGTTCTACTGCGCGGCGGGCTCGATCTGCGAGACGGTGAAGGGCGCGCAGGCGCTCATGCTGCCCCTGACGCTGACCGCGACGGTGCCGCTCATGCTCGGCGGCACGATCGCGCACAACCAGTCGACGGGGCTCGCGCGCGCTCTCTCGCTCGTGCCGCCGATGACGCCTTTCGCGATGATGTTCCGTCTCGCGCTTCCGCCCGGGCCGTCTCCGCTCGATATCGCCCTTTCACTGGCCAGTCTCACGCTCGGCGTCGCGGGCGCGGTCTGGGCGGCCTCGCGCATCTTCCGCGTCGGCATCCTCCTGCACGGCCGCGCCCCGGGTCCCCGCGAAGTCTGGCGCTGGGTGTCCAGCCGCAATTGACGTCTCTGTGACTTCCTGTTAGCCTCCCAAGGTGGATAAGCGGATCGCGGCCGTCGTGGCCGCCCTGGCGCTCATCGGGCTCGGCGTGCTCGCGTTCGTACGACGAGACCCCAGCGGCCCCTCCTTGCGTCAACAGCCTTTCGTCTTGAAGCCGGGCTCCGACTCGCTGACCATGCCGTCGAGCTCCGCCGGATCCGATGAGGCCGCCGACGAAAAAGACCGCCTGTACGCGGGCAAGCAGGATGGAAGCGCCCTCTCCTTCTCCGACATGGTGCGCTCCTTGTCCGGACTCTCGGGACTCAAGGGCGTCCAGGAGTTCAAGAAGGAGTTCCGCGAGGACCCCGGGCTGCGCCGCGTCTTCGACAAGTACGAGGCGATGGGCGAGCCCGATCCGGGACGCGCGGCCGACTTCATGGCCGAGGTCCGCCAAGAGGCCGCGTTCGCGCCGCTCATGCAGAAATGGCTCTCCAAGCCGGAAGGGATGGCCGCGCTCGACGTCCTCTCG
>JACRDR010000401.1 GCA_016212845.1 Elusimicrobiota bacterium | reverse complement strand
CTTCCCCCTCGCTCTTGCGGCGATAGGCCCCCGAACCTTCCATGGAAAGATTGATCGGGCCGCCGGGGGCGCCCACGGTGGCCACGCCCTCGTCGATCGACTCGAGGGTCTGCTCGGAGGCGGTTCCGGCCGCGGGATCGGTCGCGGGGCCGCCGCCGGTCTTGGGCATCATGGTCAGGGAACCGGCTCCGACCGCCAGGATGACCAAAAGGATGACCCACCAGTACTTGCGGGTCACGTCGCCGTCGGTACGGCGCAATACCGTCGGGCTCATGTTAGGAGTGTATCCCCGGCCCCTGGCACTGTCAAGACGCCTGGAACCCGGGATTTCCCTTTATTTTACGGGAAGAACGGCAACAGTCCGGTAACTATGCGAAGGGCGGACGGGAGGCCGGAGCGGGCTGCGGCAAGGCTCCCGGGGAGGGCTCGCCCTTGGCTTCGCCCACGGGCGAGCCGGGAGCGGCCGTCAGGGGCGCCGCCGCCGACGAAAGGAGTTTCGTCTGCTTGCCGAATTCGGCGAAGATGGATGCGATCTCGTCGAAGTCGAGCTCTTCCTTGGTGAGGAGCTCCTGGGCGAAGCGCTGGACGATCTGCCACTCGGTCTTGAGCGTGGATTCCACCTCGGCCAGGGCTTTCTTCAGCACGGCCTGGGTCTCGGAGTTGAGCTTTTCCTTGAGGGACTCGGAAAGCTGCTCCTTCGGGATGACCGTGAAATCGCCGAACATGCCGTCGCCGGACATGCCGAACTTCCACACCATCGCGTGGGCCTGGGCGGTCGCGTTGGCGAAATCCGAGCTGACGCCGTCGGTAGTCACGCCGTACTGGAATCTTTCGGCGACGTAGCCGGCGAGCGAGACCTTGATGTTGGCGAAGTACGTGTTGCGATCGCGGGAGTAGAGCTCCTCGCGCTCGACGCCGTGCACCACGCCGAGAACGCCGCCGCGTTGGATGATCGAGGCCTTGAAGACGTCGGAGGTCGGGTGGGTCAAATACATCACGACGAGGTGGCCGGCCTCGTGGAAGGCGGTCATCTCGCGCTCGCGAGGCGTCATGCTGAGCCGGTGGGCGACGCCGAGCTCGATGCGCTCGATCGCCTCGGAGATTTCCTTGTAGCTGATCAGATCGTGGCCGTTGCGGGTCGCGATCAGCGCGGCTTCCTTGAGGATATTCTCGATTTCGGCGGGTGTCTTGTGCACGGCTTTGCGGGCGAGCCGGCCGAAATCGACCGACGGGTCGACGCGGATCTTTTTGGCGTAGTAGGCGAAGATCTGCTCGCGCTCGTGAAGCGTGGGGCGGCCCACCGTGAGCTTGCGGTCGAAGCGGCCGGGGCGGAGCAAGGCGGGGTCGAGCGTCTCTTCGGCCATGTTCATCGCGCCGATGACGAGGACGTGCGCGTCGGAGTCGGCGATGCCGTCCATCTCGACGAGGAGCTGGTTTAAGGTCTGGTTCGACTCCTGGCCTCCGCCGAAGGCGTCGTACTGCACGCGGGTGCGGCCGAGCACTTCGAGCTCGTCGATGAAGATGATGCAGCCGCCGTAAGCCTCGGAGTACTGCCGCGCCTGCTTGAAGAGCTTGCGGACGCGGGAGGCGCCCACGCCGACGAAGATCTCGACGAACTCACTGCCTGAGACCGACAGGAACGGGATGCCCGCTTCCGTCGCGATCGCCTTGGCGAGCAAGGTCTTGCCGCAGCCGGGAGGCCCCATCAAGAGGAGTCCCTTGAGCACGCGGCCGCCGATCTTCTTGAGCATCGTGCGATCCTTGATGAGCTGCACGACCTCCCACGCCTCGCGCTTCGCTTCGCTCAGGCCGATGACGTCGTCGAACTTGACCTGCACCTTGCCGGAGTCGATGCTCGCCTTCTTGAACTGCGCGAAGCCGCCGCCGTACTGGAGCAGGTAGAGGAACGCGACGAAGACGAGGGTCTGGAGAATGCCCCAGGGCAGCGAGGCGACGTTGATGCCGACGATGTAGCGCCGGACGCTCTCTTCCATGCCGGCCAAATACCAGAGCGGCACGATGACGGAGAGCGAGAAGCCGACGACGACCGCGACGGGGAGCCAAAAGCGCTGCAGGAAGAGCTTGAATCTAGGCCACCAGTTCATCCATTCTCCTTAGGGACCGTTGATGCCGGGCAACGTAAACGCGATCGGTCGGTCGCGGTTCGGCACGTATTTCGTAACCGAGAACTCGAAGCCCTTCCGGTTCTCCGCTCCGAGATACTTGAAAATCGGGCTCGTCAGGGGCTTCGTCTTCACCGTCAGCGTCACGATGTTCCAGACCTGGGTGCGCTTGATGTCCAGACAAGCGCCTTGGCTCCCCTTGCACTTGTCCAAGTCCAGGTACGCCGCGTTCTTCGTGCCGAATCCGAGGTACTGATTGACCTGCTTGAGGATGTCGCCGCAAGTCCCGGTGCAGCCCGCGTCGCCGTCGTCGCCGGCGAAGGCCACGTTCCGGTGGCTTTCCAGCTGCCAGCGCCTCGCCGCGTAGTACGACGCGATTTCCATCTTCTGGACGAGAACGAGGAGCGAAAATATCTTAGCAAATAGGAACAGGAACAGCATGAAGAGGGGCATCAGGAGCACGACCTCGGTGGTCGCCTGACCGGACTTCGCTTTCCGGCGTAAAAAACGCCTCACGGGTAGAGCCTCGTCTGGAATTTCGGGGTCGGTTTGGGCCACACGCCGGCGTCTCCGCCGACGACGGGCCCCGAACCGGTGAGCGCGATCGTCGAGTGCACGCACGCGTTTCCTTCCGGAGCGTTGCCGAAATCGCAGACGTCGTTGAACTCGACCTTGAAGTAGTTCGACGGCGGGGTCCAGTGCTGAACGACCGCGTAGCCGGGCCAGTCCGAAAGCCCGCCCATCTTGTCGCGCGTGAGCTCCCGGAGCTGAGAGCGCTTCACGTAGGCCATCTGGAAGAGGCCCTCGGGGCTGCAGAGCTCGTTGGTGACGGTCTTCGGCATGTCGATGGGCTTTTCCGGCAT
>JACRDR010000410.1 GCA_016212845.1 Elusimicrobiota bacterium | reverse complement strand
CGGGCCATGAACGTCATTCTACCAAAAGAAGATTGGTACAATTCCGTAATGATTTTTTGGAGAGGGGCCACCGGTCTGGCCCTGCTCTGGACCGCCGCGGCATTGTGGCGCGGTGGGGTCGTTTGGACCCCCGCGTTCCTGGCCGCGCTTTTCGGATTATTTTGGCTTTGCCTGGCCGAAAAGCGAGCTTGGGAGTCCCGCCCGGAGCTCTTCTTGTTCCTGGCGAGTTCGGCGATCTACCTCTCGTCCTTCCGCTGGCACGGCGGCGACGATCTGCCGACCAGCCTCGTTCCCTTCGCTCTCCTACGCGACCACACCTTCGCGCTCGACGGGTGGCTGAGTCCGTTCCTCGACGGCGGCAAGGCGCAGGACTTCACCATCGCGGTCCAAAACGGCCACCGCATCTCGATCTACCCGGTCGCCGGAGCCCTTCTCGCGCTTCCTTTTTACATTCTGCCCGCGTTGTCGGGCCTCGCTCCGACCGAGGTATTCCTGCACAACATCTCGAAAGTGAGCGCGACCGCGATCGCGGCCGTCACGGTCGCGATCCTGTACCGGGCGCTCGCCGCGAAGACGTCGCGGGAGTGGGCGTTCACGCTCGCCGCCTGCTTCGCGTTCGGCACCTGGAGCTTCAGCCTGAGCAGCCAGGCGCTCTGGCAGCACGGGCCGGCGACGCTCGGCATCGCGCTCGGGCTGTGGGGCTTCTCGCAAACTGGCTTTCGCGCCGACGTGCTCGCCGGCTTCGGCTTCGCGTTCGCCGCGTCCGCGCGTCCCGACAATTTCTGGCTCGCCGCCGCGGCGGGCCTCTGCGTGCTGGCGAACCGGCGCTCGCGGGTCCTCGGGTTCTCGCTCGGCGCCGCGGTCCCGGCGGTCCTTCTCGTCGGCTACTGGGTCTACTATTCCGGCAAGCCCGTGCCGCCGGAAAGCGACCTGCAGCGCGTGATGTTCACCGGCTTTCAGCCCGAGGCGTTCGCCGCCCTGCTCGTCAGCCCGACGCGAGGGCTCCTGTGGTACTCTCCGTTCGTCCTTTTCGGCGCGTGGGCGGCGGTCCGTCGCGGCACCGCCGAGAGCCGCTGGCTCCTCGGCGGCTCGGTCGCGGCGTGGATCTTTTTCTCGTGCTACGGCGCCTGGGTCGGCGGCGGGACCTACGGCGCGCGCTACTTCGCGGGCGTCTGCGCGGTACTGACGTATGCGCTGGCCGAGGCGGAGGACGAACTGCGCTGCTCGAAGGCGTTTGCGTTGGCGGCCGGCTTCTCGATCCTCGTGCACGCCCTCGGCGCCTACCTCAACTGGCCGGGCACGTCGCACCTGCCGACGCAGAAGCTGCAGGCCTGGTGGTGGTCGCTGCACCCGTGGCTGTTCCTGCTCTCTCCCGAGGGCGGGCTGAAGGGGCTGCCGATGGCCGGGCGCGTCGTCGCGTTCCTCGCGACGGGAGGGCTGGTCGTCTGGGGTTCGAGCTGCCTTAAGCCGAGTACAGACGCTGCAGCGTCTCGAGCGTCTTAGCGCGCGAAAACTCCTTCTCGACGCGAGCGCGCGCGGCGGTCCCGAGTCTCCTGCGGCGCTCCGGGTCGTCCACGAGTTCTAGCGTGCGCTCGAGCAGCTGCACTTCATCGGAGGCGTAAAGGCCGCTGTCCCCGATCGCGTCGCGATTGCCCGCGACGTCGGAGGCCACGACCGGCACTCCGGCCGCCATCGCTTCCAGCACCGCGTTGGGGAGTCCTTCCCAGCGGGAGTAGTGCACGAAGACGTCGAGCCCGCGCATGCGCTCGCGCGCGGCGGCGGGCTCGAGCCAGCCGGTCACCTCGAGGCGGGTGGCGAGGTTCATGTCGCGGAGCATCTCGCGGACGGTCTCGCCGAGCTCGCCGTCGCCGATCCATACGCAGCGCAGGCCGTTGCGCGAGTCCGTCAGGCGCTGCGCGAGCCGCACGAAGGACTCCGGGTTTCGAGCGAAGGTCATGCGGCCGCAGGCGCCGACAACGGTCTCGCGGCGGTTCGGCTCGTTATTGGGCGCGGGCAGGTCGGCCCAGTACGGATCGGGCGCGACGTGCACCGTCTTGCTCGTGATCGTGCGCGCGGCCGCGGCCTCGCTTTCGCTGATGGCGACGATCTCGCCGATGCCCGAGACGAAACGCTCGAGCGTCTTGTACAGCGCGCGCGAGAGTCCGCCGCGATCCTCCATCAGGAAGCTGTAGCCGCGGGGCGAGTAGAAGATCTTGGGGACGCCCGCGGCTTTCGCCGCGCGGCGGGCGAGGAAGCCCGCCTTCGAGCAGTGGGCGTGGACGACGTCGGGCTTTTCGCGCTTGAACAGCTCGACGAGCTTGCCGTACGCGGCGAGATCCTTGCCCGGCGTGATCTCGCGCGTCATTTCGGGGACGTGGAACGCCGATTTGGCTCCCTTGGCGAGCTTCCGGTAGTCTTCGGGTGCGGAGCCGGGCCGCACGTTGTAGACCAGCGCCGTGTCGAAGCGGGCCGGGTCTAGGGCGTTGCAGATGTTGGCGACCTGAAGGCCGGAACCGCCGGGCCCGCCGCACTCGATGACCTGGAAGACCTTGAGATGGGGCATCAGTCGGCGAAGCGGTAGCGCACGAGGCACCAGAAATACACCAGGCCGTCCACCCAGGTGATCTTCTTTCCCTCGGCGTAGGTGCGGCCGCTGTAGGAGATCGGCACTTCGTACATCCTCAGATGGCGCTTGGCGACCTTCGCCGTGACCTCGGGCTCGAAGCCGAAGCCGTCGGCGCGCAGGGGAAAGCTCCGCAGCGTCTCGGTGCGGAAGAGCTTGTAGCCCGTGCCCATGTCGTTCAAATTGATGTTGTAGAGGAGGTTGGTCAGGAGGGTGAAGAGCTTGTTGCCGAAGTAGTGCCAGAAGAGGAGCACGCGGTGCGGGCCGCCCAAGAAGCGCGAGCCGAAGACCACGTCCGCGCGGCCGTCTACCATCGGCGCGAGCAATTGCGGGTACTCGGCCGGGTCGTACTCGAGGTCGGCGTCCTGGATGATGAGGAAGTCGCCCTTCGCCTCGGCGATGCCGGTGCGGACCGCGGCGCCTTTGCCGCGGTTGCGCTCGTGCAGGATGACTCTAGCGTCGCCCGCGCCGTCCTTCAGCCACTCCCGCGTGCCGTCCGTGGAGCCGTCGTCCACGACGACGATCTCGCGTTCGACGGGAAGCTTGACCGCGCGCACCCGCTCCAGCACCTTGGAGATCGTGGCGCGCTCGTTGTAGACGGGGATGACGATCGAGAGCTTCATCAACGGGCGTTGATTATAGCAAGGAGCTTTCGGAACTGCTCGGGGGTCGTGTGCGCGCGAGCGACCGCGACGCGGGCTTCGCGCCGGGCGGCCGACTCGGTGTTCGGGAGTTTCTTGGCGATCTCGACCCACTCGGCCGGGTCGGCCGAGAGGTAGAAGTGGTCCTTATAGTCGGAGAGGCCGCCGATCGGGCTCGCGATCACCGGTTTGCCGGTGGCGAGGCACTCGAACGTCTTCGCCGGGACGACGCCCGTGTTGTAGGGCGTGTCGGCGTAGGGCAGGAGCAGCGCGTCGTAGGGCGCGAGCGCGGCGGGGAGGTCGGCTCCCGCGACCGGAGGCAGGTGGCGCACGCCCCTGGGCAGCTTCGGCAGGAGCTCGCGCACCGGGCCGAGCAGCGTCACGTCGAAGCCCGCGTCGGCGAGCGCCGCCGCGTAGCGATAGTCGAGGGCGTGCCAGAGCGAGCCGAAGTAGCAGAACTTCCGGTATTGGGCCGGGGCCTGGCCTCCGGCGGAGAAGAAGCGCTCTTCGACGCCGTGATGCAGCTCTTGCACCCGCGGGTGCTGCGCGGCGTGCTTCTCCCTTAAGAAGGGACTCGTCGCCAGCACGTGCGAGGCGCGCGCGAGGAGGCGAGCCTCGGTCTCCTTGAGATCCTTGGGGGGCGCCGGGTGTCCGGCGAAATTGTCCACGCAGTCGTAGACGACCTGCGACGGCATGAGGCGGTCGAGGAGCGCGAGCGTGGTGGCGGTCGGCAGGTACGCCACGACGAGCGCGCCGTCGCGCAGGCCTAGCTCCCGCAGGCGGGAGCTGATGCGGGGCACGAGGACCGCGCGGTTGATCGCCCGAAAAGCCCTGGCGGTCGGCGGCAGGACCATCGGGCTGACGAGGATGACGCCCGGATGCGGCGTCGAGGGCGGGGCCGCGGCTCGCTTGGCGCGCCTAATTACCCGGGCGGCGTCGGCGGGCTTGAAGTCGCGAAAGCCGGTGTTCTCGACGAAGTACACCTCCCAGCCCGCCTCGGCGAACTGGGACGCCAAGGCCTGGTGGCGCTGCCACGCGGCGGACCACTCGATGCTCGCGAGGAAAACGACCTGACCCGCCGCCACGAGCGAATGATATAAAATGGGCCGGTGAAGACGCGGACCATTCTAGTCACCGGCGGCACCGGCCTGTTGGGCAAGGGCATGGGCGAGACCGCGCCGTCCGGCATCAAAATCTTCAGCGTCCATCAGCGGGATTACGCGGTCGAGGACTCCAAGGCCGAGCACGAGGTCTTAGACATCCGCGACAAGGCGAAAGTCGACGCGCTCTTCGAGAAGCACAAATTCGACGCGGTCGTGCACGCGGCGGGCATCGCGAGCGTCGACTACGTCGAGCGCCACTACGCCGAGAGCCTCGAGTCGAACCTCGTCGGCACGCTCAACATCACCTCCGCGAGCCGGCGCGCGGGCTGCTATCTGGTTTACGTCTCCACGAACGCGGTGTTCGACGGCAAGAAGGCGCCCTACGCCGAGGACGCGCCGGTGAACCCGGTGAACAAGTACGGACGCCTCAAGACCGAGTGCGAGCGGCTCGTAAGCGAGACCTTGTCCGAGTACGCGATCGTCCGTCCGATCCTCATGTACGGCTGGAACCACCCCGTCTGCCGTCCGAACCCGGCGACCTGGATCCTCGAGAAGCTCATGCGCGGCGAGTCGGTTCAGCTCGTCGACGACGTGATCGAGAACCCGCTCTACAACATCCAGTGCGGCGAGGGGCTGTGGTCGCTGCTCAAGAAGCGCGCGACCGGAATCTTCCATTTCGCCGGCGGCGAGACCGTCAATCGCTACGAGTTCGGCCGCAAGATCGCGGAGGTGTTCGGCCTCGACGCCTCGCTGCTCAAGAAAGTGAAGTCCTCCGCCTTCCCCGACATCGCGGCGCGCCCGCCGAACACGACCTTCGTCACGAAGCGGATGGAGCGCGAGCTCGGCGTCGAGCCGAGGACGCTCACCGAGGGCCTCGCCCACATGAAGGCGAACGCCCGCGTGAAGTCCTAGTGGCCGAGCCTACGGTCAGCGTCGTCATCCCGGCCTACAACGCCGCTTCCTTCATCGAGAAGACGCTCGACACCGTCCGCGCGCAGACGTATCGCGACTGGGAGGTCGTGCTCGTCGACGACGGCTCCACCGACGGCACCGCCGACGTCGTCGAGAAGTATCTCGCGAAGCACGGGATGCCGGGCCGCTGCATCCGCCAGCCGAACGGCAAGATCGCCGCCGCCCGCAACGCGGGCATGAAGGCCGCGCGCGGGCGCTACATCGCGCTGCTCGACCACGACGATCTCTGGCGGCCGGAGAAGCTCGAGACGGTCATGGCGGAGTTCGAGAAGCACCCGGAGGCCGACCTCGTCTGCCACAACGAGGATATCGTGAAGGACGGGACGATTCTGCGCACCTCCGAGAACGGCCCCTACTGCGAGAAGATGTACGAGCGCCTGCTTTGGGTGGGCAACGCGCTGTCTCCCTCGGCCACGGTCTTCAAGAAGGAGAAGGCGCTCGCCATCGGCGGCATGCGCGAGAACGCCGAGTTCAATACCGTCGAGGATTACGACTTCTGGATGCGGCTCTCGAAGGTCGCCCGCTATCAATTCCTGCGCTAGACGCTGGGCGAGTCTCAGCGCGTCGAGCGCGCCGCCTCGCGGCGCATCGAGGACCAT
>JACRDR010000404.1 GCA_016212845.1 Elusimicrobiota bacterium | reverse complement strand
CGCCAAGGGCGGCCTCTACTTCTCCCTTCTGCTCCGGCCCAAGATCGCGCCCAAGCGCCTGGCCGAGCTCAGCCTCGCCACCGCCGACGCGGTCGCGCGGGTCGTCAACGAGACGACCGGCCTCAAGACCTCGGTGAAGCCGCCCAACGACGTCCTCGCTCAGGCGGAGCCGTCCGCGCAGCACGCCCCGGGCACCTTCAAGAAGATCTGCGGGATTTTGATCGAGGCGTCGGGCAGCGCCACGGAAGTCGAGTGGCTCGTCCTCGGCATCGGGCTCAACGTGAACAACAAGGTGCCGAAGACGCTGACCGAGGCCGCCTCGCTTTCGGGGCTGCTCGGCCGCGAGCTGGAGCTGGAGCCGCTGCTGCGGGAGCTCGTCGCCGCCTTCCAGAAGAAGTCCACGGCGTTTTTGACCGCCTCCAACGGGCACATCCACAAGCCCGTCTCCGCGCCGCCGCCCGAGCAGGCCGGCTAAAGTCCCTTCTTCCGCTTGAGGCCGCCCGCGTAATGGGCGATCGCCTCATCGTCGACGCCCTCCAGCCGGCCCGCGGGCGCGAGCACCGCCTCGACGAAGCGCTCCTGCAGAGGACCCAACGCAGGCCCTCCCGGACGCGGCTCGAACGGGCCGACACGGAGGGGGTTCGATTCGACGCCGGCGACGCCGCGGGCGCGCTCCAGCACCTCGAGCAGAGCCTCGAACGGCGGGAGGTTCCGGTCCCACTCCAGCGTCACGGCCGGGTCGACGCCGCGGCCGCGGACGCGGGCGAGCAGATCGAACACCGCGTCCGGCGGCGGCTTCGTGTGGCTGTCGACGAGCCAGCGTCCTTCGCGGAAGCCGCCCGCGACATGGACCTCGACGGCCCGCTCGATCGGCATCGCGTCGAGCGCCGCCTCGGCGTCGAAGCCCTGGTTGTGGGCGTCGGCGTGAAGGTTGTGCAGGTCGAGCAGCAGCCCGCAGTCGGCGGCGTCTAGGGCACGCGCCACGAACTCGGGCTCGGACCAGACGCTGCCCGGCAGGAGGAAGGGGGTCGAAATGTTCTCGAGGAGCAGCGGGCACGGAAGCTCCGCTTTGATCGAGGCGGCGTTCCGGGCGACGGCGCGCACCGACTCGGCGTTGAAGGGCAAGGGGCCCAGATGTCCGAGGTCGCGCCCGCCGGCGCGAGTGAAGGCGAGATGCTCGCCGAACCACGCGGGCCGCAGGAAATCGAGGAACTCGACGAGCGGGCCGGCGTAGGCCGGGTCGAGCCCGTCGGCCGAGCCGAGCGACAACCCCACGCCGTGGGCGACGACGGGCAAGAACGACTTCAGCCGGGCGAGCGACGGCCACGTCTCCCGGCGGTTCATGAAGTGGTCGGCCATGATCGCGACGTGCCCGAGGTCGCGCCGCGAGATCAGGACGTCGTCCTCGAGGCAGGCGTGAAAGGCGAGGCCCGCGGAGCCGGAGAGCTCAGCCGCCACAGCCGCCTCCCCCGCCGCAGCCGCCGCCGCAGCTGGACCCGCAGCTCGAGCAGCTCGAAGAGCCGCAGCTGGAAGAGGAGCACGTCGGCGCCGGAGGCGCGATCATCGCCGCGTAGGCCGGTCCGACGATCCGAGACGAGGAGAGGCCGAAAAGCGCCACCGCGAGCGCGGCGTCCTCGGGGTGCAGGCTCTTCAGCCGGGACTTGCCTTTATGAAGGAAGGAGTAGCGCTCCTCCTTGGCCTTGAGCCAAGCCCGTCCCGCGAGAGTCGTCCTCGGCTCCCGAAGCAGGAAGATGATCGCCGGAGTAAACAAGAGGATCTCGAAGACGAGGAAGAGGATCGGCCGGCCGAGCGACACGCCCCGAACGGCGCGATAAATCCCCGGGCCCAAGAAGAGCAGCGTCCCGCCCCACCGGATCAGGGACAGCTCCATCCGAAGCCACGCCGAAGGCATGAGGCCGGCGCCGCGGAGCGCTCCCTTGGCCTGCTCCTCGAACTCCCGCAGCTCGCGCGTGAGACCATAGCCCTCGATCAGCCGGTCGCCGGTCTTTTCCTTCTCGGCGGCCCCGTGGACCGCCGCCTCCAAAGGCGTCAGCTTCGCCTTGGACGCGGAACGCGACTGCACCTTGCGATCGTCGACCTTCACCAGGCCCCGTCGCTCGAGCGACACGAGCGCGCACATGATCGCCTCGGAGGCGCCGCCGCGCAAGTAGGCGATCTGGTACGGGAGTTCCCGGCTCTCCACGAGCTCGCCGCGGGCGGCTTCGGCGCCCCGACGGACCCACTTCAGCAGATAGAAGACGAAGCCGACGATCAGCCACCACTTGAAGTAGTAGACCAGGAACATTGGCCCGTCGTCGGTATGGAGGTAGTCGAGAGGATTCACCCGAGCGCCTTAGCCGCGGCCTCCACCGCGTCGAGCAGCCCTCGATGCAGCGCCGCCGGGTCGTCGCCGCCCGTGGTCGTCCGGTCTTTCTTGATCGCCATGAGCCGGAGCAGGGGCAGCGGCGAGACCCCGACGGCCTTCGCGATCGATTCCAGCACAGCCTCCCGATGGTCGGGGACCGGCAGCGCCTTCTCGTGCAGGAGCGGCCGGAACGCGACCACCGCCGGCGAAATCATATCCAGGAGCCCCTCGAGCAGGGCGTTCGGGTCGCCGCGCTCCACGTAAAGGCGCTTGAGCCTGAGCGAGAGATCGGCGAGCACCTGCCGGTCGTTGTCGCGCAGCCACTCCCGCGGCACCGACTTCCCCGCCAACGGATCGGGGCCGATCCACGCCTGATGATGGCGGCAGATGTCGTAGAACTTCACGGGGAAGGCGCGCATCGAGCGCTCGAGCTCGTCCTCGCCGAGCACGAGAGGGGCGGCTCCGGAGCGCCTCCGCGCCTCGCGGAGCGGGGCGGCGACCGCATCCAACGCCCCGGTCGAGCCCGCGGGAAGAACTAAAAGCAGATTCACGTCGGAGGAGTCCGAGAACCCCTTCCCCTTCGCGACCCCCCCGTAGAAGACCGCCCCCTTGAGCTTGGCCGGCACGAGCGGCTCGAGCCGGCGAGCGAGCTCCTCCAAGCCGTTCTTCACCGGCTGCGGCAAATTCGCGGGCAGCGCTTGCGCCATTTAGCCTCCGACTTCCCAAGCCGTCACCGGCTCCTTCTTTCCCTTCACCGTGAGCGAGCGCCTCTTCGCGCCCTTGAGCAGCGCCTTCGCCTTCGTGTAGACGGCGTCGGAGACCAGCATCGCGCCCGGCGCCGCGTTGGACTCGAGCCGCTGGGTGAGGTTCACCGCGTCGCCGATGAAAGTGTATTCGCGCCGAGAGCCCGAGCCTACGTTGGCGCGCACCGCGCGGCCCGCGTTCACCCCGATGCGAACCGTGAAAGGATTGCCCTTCTTCGCCAGCGCGGCGAAGGCCCCGAGGATCTTCAAGCCGCAGCGCGCCGCGTCGCGCGGGTTATTGAAGGCGGAGAAGATGCAGTCGCCGATGTACTTGTCGACGTCCCCGCCGTGCTCGTAGATCAGGCGCGTCGCGGGATCGAACAGCTCGTTGAGCGCGCGCACCACCTCGCCCGGCGCGTGCGTCTCGCTGTAGCTCGTGAACCCCTTCACGTCCATGAACATGAACGCGCCGACGAACGCGCGGTCCTCGAGCTCGAAGACGCCGCGGGCGGCCCGCTCGCCGACCTCCTTCCAGACCTCGTGCGGCGTGTAGCGGTGGATGACCTCGTTCTGCTTGCGCAGGCGCTCGCCGTCCTCGTACGACTTCCGCGTCAGGCTCGAGAGGAAGCGCTCCGTGTCGTCGAAGATGTCCTCCGACTGGCGGAGTTGGGCCCGCAGGATGGGAGCCTCGTCGCAGCGCGCGGCGGTCTTCGGGGCGGAGACGGCGGCCGGCCCGTCTCCGGTCAGCGCCAGGAGGCAGATCGTGGTCGTGTGATAGAAGGAGCCGGCGAGCGGTTCGGGCCCGGGGCACGCCTGCTCGAGGCTCGTCAGCAGCGGGCCGATCTCGCCTCCGGAGTAGTAGCCGAAGACCGGGACGCCGGGGCCGAAAACCTCCCGCACCGCTTGCAGCTCGCGGTCGAGGCGGCTGTGCAGGATCGAGGCGCGGGTGCAGCAGCTGACCATGAGCACGAGCTGGGGCTTCTTGCCGCCGAGCCCGGCCAGGCAGCGCCGCGCGGCCGTGCGGGCGCCCGTGATGAGGCCCGTGCGGCTCGACTGGATAAGCTGGACCTCCCGGCCCTGGAGTTCCTCGGCCGGGTAGTAGGTCACGAACCCCTTTTCGAAGTTCGCGCCCACCGGAAGGCGAATCAGCGTCCGTTCGGAGCCCTGGGGCCGGACCGCGAAGGCGTAGCGCTGAACCATGTGCTTGAAGAAGTGCCTGAGGCCCTGCCCGCCCAGGAACTGCCGGTAGTAATCGAGGATAGGCATCCCGTCGAGCTCGTAGACGTCGCTGCCCACGCAGCGGGTCAGGCGGGCGGGCGGCGCGACGGGGTCCCAGCCGTGCTCGCACCCGAAGGAGGCGCGCCAGGACTTCGGCAGTTCCAGCAAGGCGAGTCTCGCGGCCTTGTTGTGCAGTTCCCCTCCGGCGTACTGCCAGCTCTTCCAGAAGCCGGGGGCGGAGGTCCCCAGGTCGTAGTCGCCGGAGCACATCCCGCCGAAAAACGCGGCGCCGCCGAGCGACTCGGAGGCGGTCTTGAGCGTCAGGTTCTCGTAGCCGGTGGCGACCGCCCCGAACATGAGCCCGAGGGTTCGGGAGCCCTTGGGGGCCCGCACCGCGGCGGCCAGTCGGACGCCCGTCCGGCGCGCGTCTGCCCCCATTCGGGTGGAACCGAAGGACACCCTCGCCCCTTCCAGGTCCAGGTGGAGCACCGCGATCGAATCCTTCGTGACGCCGGCCGGCGTGATCTCCGCATAGGAACTGCCGCCCAAAATGACGGCGGGGTCGACTCGGTCCGAAAGAGCCTTCCAGATCTTCTTTTGGTCGCGCCGGACCCCCGCGAACGCCAGGACGAGGTCGGGGTGCGGCACCCCTTCGGAGGCCTGGGCGGAGGCCCGCGCCGCGGCGGCGCCGTCGTCGCCCCCCTCGCACGTCCCGAGCCCGATGCCCACGCGCACGGCCCCAGCGTAGCAGGCGCCTTGAAGCCGCGCCAGTCGGATTTCTAGGTAAATCCCCGATGGGGCAAATTTGCTAAGATCGCCCCATAGGAACGACAATGTCCGACACCTATTTGACCCGCGCCGGCTACGAGAAGCTCGTCTCGGATCTCGAAGGCCTGAAAAAGCAGAAGAACATCCTATCCCGCGAGATCGGCGAGGCCGCCGAGAAGGGCGACCTCCGCGAAAATGCCGACTATCACGAGGCCAAGAAGCGCCAGGCCGAGATCCTCCGCCGTATCCACGAGCTCGAGGACAAGCTCAAGAAGGCCCGCCTCATCGACGACCTCAAGATCCCCAAAAACGAGGTCCAAATCGGCGTGAAAGTCACCCTGCTCGACAAGGAAGACGGCGACGAGATGGAGTGGACCTTGGTCGGCGCCGACGAAGCCAACCCCAGCGCCGGCAAGCTCTCCGTCTACGCGCCGCTCGCCCAGGGCATCCTCGGCAAGAAGGTCGGCGACGAGGTGATCATCACCCTCCCCGCCGGTCCCCGGAAGTACAAGATCCTCAAGACGCAGCCCGGCCTCTAACACGGACACGAAGACCCTCACGCAAGCGCTCCGGGCCAAGGCCCGCGAGCTCGGCGCCGACTTAGTCGGCTTCGCTCCGGCCGTCCTGCCGCCCGAGCCCGGCGGCCCCGAGGCCTACAAGCAGTGGGTCGAGCAAGGCATGCACGCCTCGATGGGCTACATGGCGAAGGACCCGTCCGGCCGCGACTCCATCGTCAAATGGTTCCCCCCCGCCAAATCCGCGATCCTGCTCGCTTTCAGCTACAGCGGCAAGCCGGCCCCCGTGAAGCGGGGCGAGGGCCGCATCGCCCGCTACGCCTTGTCGGACGACTACCACGGCGTCCTCAAAGCCAAGGTCGATTCCATGCTGGCCTGGCTCGAGTCGGTACGCCCCGGCACCCAGGGCAAGGCGTTCGTGGACTCGAGCCCGGTGCTCGAGCGCCTCTACGCGCGCTGCGCGGGCCTGGGCTGGGTCGGCAAGAACAGCATGCTGCTCTCGCCTAAGCTCGGCTCCTTCTTCTTCCTCACGGGCCTCGCGGTCGACGCGGAGCTCGAGTACGACGAGCCGATGCCGGAGCATTGCGGCGAGTGCAACCGGTGCATGAAGGCCTGCCCGACCGACGCGTTCCCAGCGCCCCGCGTCCTCGACGCGTCGAAGTGCATCGCCTACTTCACGATCGAGCATCGCGGGCCGATCCCGGAGGGCTTCCGGAAAGGGATCGGCGATTGGGTCTTCGGCTGCGACGTCTGCCAGGAGGTCTGCCCGTTCAACCGCTTCGCCGTCGCCAACCCGCTCTTCGTCCGCCGGATCCCCGAGACCCTGCCGCTCGAGCAGGTCCTGGCCCACGCCGAAAAGGAGTTCAAGGCGGTGTTTAAGCCCACGCCGATGGAGCGGGCGAGGAGGCGAGGCCTCCTCAGAAATGCCCTGCTCGCCATGGGCAACTCCGGCGACGCGCGGCACATCCCCGCCCTGGAACGATATGTGACGAGCGACGACGAGGTCCTATCCGAACAGGCCCGTTGGTCTCTGGAGCGCCTCCGACGAACTTAGTAGGATCGCTCCCCGTGCTCGCCGCGCTCATCAGCCTCCTGCTCGCCGTCCCCTCCTTCGCCCAGACGAAGGCCAAGGCCAAAAAGCCCCGGCCCGTTCGTCCGGCGAAAGTCGAGCGCCCGCATTCCGACCGGCCGCCGACCAGCGACTACGACGTCGCGCCCCCCACCGCCGTCCCTCGCGCGATCACCGAGGAGCGGCCCGCCCAGCCCTGGCCCGTCCGGCTGATGGTCCACAACATCAACAAGGGCATGTTCATCGGCCTGCCGATCATCGACACCGACCCGAACCGCGGCGTCACGATGGGCGTCATGCCGATCTGGGTCGTGAAGAAGGACAACAGCGACCGCATCCAGCAGATCTGGGCGCCCTCCCTCACCTACAACAAGACCTTCAAGGCCACGCCGACGTTTCGCTTCTACACGTACCCGACCCGTGAGTCGAACCTGACGCTCCGGGGCTCCATCTCCCAGGTCACCGACCGGGAGCTCATGGGCGAGTGGCACGACCGCGATTTTCAGGGCAGCGGCTGGGAGACCGGCCTAAGAGTGCAGTACAACGTGGACGGCTCGCGGCGCTTCTTCGGGGTGGGACCGGCGTCGACGACCGGCGACGAGTCGAACTACAAGGAAGACTTCATGCTGCTGCGCTCGCTCATCGGCGCGCCCCTGGGCGGCAAGGACAGCAACTGGATGGCGAAGCTGTCGCACTCGCTCCTCGGCATGAAGGTCGCCAACGGTCCCATCTCCGCCATCCCCGCGATCGACAAGCGCTTTCCCGGCGCGGCGCCCGAAAAGCACCACCAGAACTCGAACGTGAAGCTGGGCGTCGACTACGACAGCCGGGACCACGACGTGACGACGTCGGAAGGCACCTACGGCGGCTTCTTCTTCGAGAGCTCCCAGAAGCCGATCGGCTCCGAATACGGCTACCAGCAGTACGCGGTCGATTTTAGGCACTGGCGGCCGTGGAACACCGAGCGCAAGCACGTCTCGACGGGCATGCTGCGCTTTACCCAAATCCAAGGATACGCCCCGTTCTGGCTCATGCCGCAATTGGGCGGCAAGTACATCCACCGCGCCTACGGCGAGGGCCGCTTCATCGACCGGGGCATCGTCTCGCTGCAGCTGGAGCACCGCTACACGTTCGCCTCGGTAAAGACCGCGGGCGTGTCGACCGACTTCGAGCTCGCACCCTTCACGGGCGTAGGCACCGTCTTCAACGAACCGGGGGTGGCGAACTCCAAATACCTGCGCCCGCTGGTCGGCGGCGCGATCCGCGCCGTAGCGCGTCCACAGGTCGTGGGTTCAATAGACTTCGGCGTAGGCCAAGAAGGCATGACCGCCTTCATGGACATCAACTACAGCTGGTAGCCAAACAACTTAAGCCTGGGGTCAGACCCCAACCTTAAGTTATTCCGTCGGTGCGAGACGCTGCACCTTCTTCAAAAGCAAGGCCAGCGAGAACGGCTTGGGGAGGTAGTCTTTCGCGCCTCTCGTGAACGAGGCTTCCACGTCCACGCCCCGCTGCAGCGACGTCAGCATCAGGACCGGGATATCGCGGGTCTTCTCATCGCGCTTTAGCACGTCCAGCACGCTCCATCCGTCCATCTCGGGCATCATGACGTCGAGGATGACGAGGTCGGGCTTGGAATCGTTGACCGCGTCGAGGCAGAGGCTCCCGTTGGCAACCCCCTTCACGTCGTACTTCTCGCCCAGGGCGTCTTTGACCATCAAGCGGATCGGTTCCTCGTCGTCGGCGATGAGGATGCGCTTCTTGCGGGAGAACCAGCCCATTTAGGGGATCAACCGAACTTGTATTTTACGCCGAAGCCGCCTTTCGGCCAGTCGCAGGAGATGTTGTCGAAGGGGCACAGCATGCGGCAGGCGCCGCACTCGATGCAGTTCTCGTATGCCACGAGGACCTTCTTCTCGTGCTCTTCCCACTCGTAGACCTTGGCCGGGCAGACCGTCGTGCACGGCTTCGACTTGCACTCGGTGACGCATGGCGAGTCCGCGCCGGTCTTCCGCAGCGAGATGTGGGTCTCGGGGGATTTTTTGTACTCGAGGAAGCCGAGCTTGGCTTCCACGGTCATCGCGTCGGGGGGCAGGCCTTCGGGCTTGTCGCTCATCAGATCGCCACCTTCCGCAGGGGCCAGAGGTCGCGCGCGATGCGAATGAGCCCCCGCTCGCGCAGCATCCCGAGGGCCTTCCAAATGTGGTCCTTCTTCGGCTGGCCGTCGGCCGAAAATCGCATGTGCGCCAGGTCGCAGGCGAGCTTGGGATAGAACTCGAGGAAGCCCGGGCTCCGCTCGACCGCTTCCTCGAGGTCCTTCACCTCTTCCATGTCCGGCCAGATGTAGGAGGCCTTGAGCTTCGTCTTGTAGGCCTCGAGCGTCGCCTTCGAGAAATCGCCCTTCGTCTTCGCCTCGATCACGGTCTCGCCCGCGAGGCGGCCGGACGTCATGGCGAGGTTCGAACCCTCGCGATAGGCCGGGTTGATCATCTGCGCGGCGTCGCCGGCGACCAAAAAGCCGTCGGCGGCCAGCGGCGGCATCGAGTTCATGCCCCCTTCGGGGATGAGGTGCGACGAGTACTCCAGCGTTTTGGCGCCCTCGATGAGCTTGCGGAGGGCCGGGTGGCGCTTCACGCGCTCCAAGTGGTCCGACGGCCTCACTCCGCGACGCTGATAATCGGTGAGCTTGCAGCCGACGCCCAAGGACAGCGTGTCCTTGTTCGTGTAGATGAAGGCGTAGCCGAGCATGCCCTCGGTGATGCCGCCGAAGAGCTCCATCGTCGCGCCCTGGCCGGGCTCGAGGTTGAAGCGGTCCTCGATCTTGGCGGGGTCGAGCGCCAGCACTTCCTTCGCGCCGAGGGCGACCTCGCTGGGCCGCAGCTCGTCGATGAAGCCCGCCTTCTGCGCGAGCAGCGAGTTCACGCCGTCGCAGGCGATGACGACCGGGGCCTTGAGCTCGTCGCCCTCGCTCGTCTTCACGCCGAAAATCTTGCCGTCGGAGGTCTTCAGCACGTCGCGGACGGTGACGCCGGTGAGCAAGGTCGCGCCCGCGGCCTCGGCCTTGGCCGCGAACCACTGGTCGAATCGTACGCGGATGATCGTGTAGCAGTTCGGCACGCCCTCGAGAAACTTGAGGGACGTGTAGCCGACCGTGATCCAGGAATCGGCCGTCGTGATGCAGGTCTTCTGCTCGACGATGGGGCGCTCGATGGCGGCCGAAGGGTCCTTCCAGAAGTCCGGGACGATCTCATGCAGCATGCGGCTGTAGAGCACCGCGCCCTGCACGTTTTTCGCGCCCGGATACTCGCCGCGCTCAAGGAGGGCGACGTTGAGGCCGCCTCTAGCCATGGTGAGCGCGGCCGCGACGCCGGCGGGGCCGGCGCCTACGACGATGGCGTCGAAGTCGTAGGAGATGGGATCAGGCATGCCCGTTCTGGGCTTTGCCGATCGCCTTCTGGACGGTCTCGACGAGGGCTTCGGTCTTAAACGGCTTGGTCATGAAGCCCGCGACCTGCGAGAACTTCTGGAACAGCGTCTTCGACGGCTCGAGGGCCGTGAGGACGATGATCGGGATATGCTTGGTGTGCTCGTCCTGGGAGATCTTGATCTGGAGCGAGTAGCCGTCGATGCCCGGGAGCATGACGTCCAAGATGAGCAGGTCGGGGCCGGTCTTGACGATCGTGTCCCAAGCCTGCCGGCCGTTGTCGCACGTGGAGACTTCGTAGCCCGCCCGCTCGAGCGTAAAGCGGACAAGGTTAAGCATCTCCGGCTCGTCGTCGATGACGAGGACTTTCTTGGAGGCCATGCTTAGAGGTCCTTCTGGGACTCGAGTTCCTTGAAGCGCTCGGGCTTCTTGGTCTTGAGTTCGTCGACCAGCTTTTGGCGGTGCGCCTTCCACTTGGCGGCGTTGGCGCCGATCTTGCGCTTGCCGTCGTACACGAGGAACTCCCAGATCTTCTTGCCCTCGGCCTTTTCGATCTTGCAGCCGGGCTTGGCCATCATGCGCTTCACGTAGCGCTCCCAAATGGAGCCTTCGACCTGCCAGACCCCGGCGTCCTTAAAGAGGTCGGGCTGCGACTTCTTCAATTCGGCGACCGCGGCTTCCTTCTTGTCCTTCGCCACGTCGGGCTCGACGAAGCGGCTGTTGAGCGGGCGCGCGGCGCTGTGGCACTGGGCGCAGCGGGCCCTCAGCAGCTTGTAGCCTTCCTGGTGATTCTTCGGATAGCCGCTGACGTCGATGGAGTCCGGGCCGTAGTCGTTCGGATAGGGATTCTGAAGGGCCTTTTCCTTTTCCAGTTCGGCGGCGGACTTCTTTTCCTCGGCGCGGGGCGAGAAGGTAATCGCGGCGAGAGCGAAAGACGAGAGGAGGGCGATGGAGGCGAATCTGCTCAGTTTCATGGAAGTCGATTCTCCTTAGGGGCGTGTGACCCCTGAACGCCAGGATTATAGAATGCTTTTTACGGAAATGCCAACCGGGAAGGGCCCTACCAGGACTCGCCTTTTTCGGCGATGCTCTGGAGGTAGGTGATCAAGTCCTCGAGGTCCTGGCCCTTGATCTTTTCCTTCCACGCCGGCATGTAGAGCGGCGGCGTGGGACCGGCCTGGTTGAACTTCACGATGGAGGCGCTGGAGACGCCGTTTTGGATCTTG
>JACRDR010000403.1 GCA_016212845.1 Elusimicrobiota bacterium | reverse complement strand
CACTGGTCGAGCGCCTCGCGCAGGCGGTGCTGGCGATACGCCTTCTGTCCGCGGCGAAAGTGCTCGTCGGCGATCTCGCCCCGGGCCTTCTTGAGCCAATAGCGCGCCTTCAGGTTGCCGGGACCGAGCTTCACGGCCTCTTCCCACCGCTCGGAAGCCTCGACGACGCGGCCCTGCCGGTAGAGGGCCATGCCCTCCTCGAACTTGTCGTCGATGAGCTTGCGCTCGGAGATGAACGGCCGGCGCGAGCCCTTCAGCTCGATGGAGGCGCGCTGCAGGATCGCGGCGTCCTCGAAGCCGGGGTCGATCGCGAGGATGCGCTGCGTCATCTCGCGCGTACCCTCGTAGTCGCCCGCCTTGTAAAGGTCGTAGGCGTTCTCGTAGACGGCCTTGAGCGTCTTGCGCGTGATGCGCGCCTTCTCCAGCTGGATGGTATAGAGGTACTTCTTGCGGTCTTCCTCGGTCTGGATCGTGCCGAGGTTGATCTTCGACATGTCGAGGAAGAGGCTCTCGCTGTCCGCCTGCTGGCGCGCGGTCGACTTCGACTTCTGGGCGAAGGCGGGAGCGGACAGGAGCAAGGCGACGCCGGCGGCGGCTAGGCGGTTCATCAGAAGCCCAAGCCTCCCTGGAAGAGCGTCATCATCATCGGCGCGAGCATCAGGATGAACACCGTCGGAAAGATGAAGAGGAAGATCGGGATGAGCATCTTCGTCGCGGCCTGCGCGGCGACTTTCTCCGCCGTGTTGAGGCGGCGGAAGCGCATGTCCGCGGCGAAGGAGCGGAGCAAGTCGACGAGCGAGGTGCCGAGCTCGTCCGATTGGATGATCAAGCCGACGAACGAGCGGATGTCCTGCAGGCCCGTGCGCATCGCCATCCGGCGCAGCGCCTCGCGGCGGGAGTAGCCGAGCTGCACTTCGCCGATCGTCTTCTCGAATTCGGCCTCGAGCTCGGTCTTCTTCTTCGCCTGCTTGATGATGCGGTCGAAAGCGGTCATGTAGTCGAGGCCGGACTCGATGGTGAGCGCGGCGAGGTCGACCAGCGACGGGAAGTTGCGGATGATGTTGTCCTGGCGCTCCTGGATGCGGCCCTTGAGATAGAAGTCCGGCAGCATGAAGCACACCGGCATCAGGATGAGCAGCCCGAAGCTCTCGGTCATGAAGCAGAGGAAGGCCGGGATGAGGAACATGGCCAGCTCTTTCCAATGGAGGATCGTCAGGGCCGTGGGCTTTTCCGGACCGCCCATCAGCATGTGGATCTCTTCCAGCCGCCGGCTGAGGCCGACGTTGTGCACGAAGAAGTAGTCGAGGCGGTCGACGAAGCCTCCGCTCGGGTTGATCGTGTCGAAGACGCTGATCTGGTCGGACGGCCGCGGCGCGAGGGAGGCGAGCGAGCCCGCGTCCTCGGGAGGCGGCGGAGCGAAAAGCCGCTGGATGGCGGTGAAGCACGCCATGGATCCGAGGATCCCGACGATCATCAGCAGCCAGTGGAATACTTGATCGCTCATGCTAGACCTGAATATTCGAAAGCTTACGCACGATGCCCATGCCGATCGACATCCAGAACGCGCAGAACACGATCGTCAGCACGCCGATCGGCGAGAAGTAGTAGTTCGCCATCGTCTCGGGCTGGAAGATGGACATCATCACGACCATCGCCCACGGCATGAAGCCGACGACCATGGACTGGATGCGCTGCTGCGCCGTCAGCGCCTGCATCTTTTCCTCGAGCTTGCCTTCCTCGCGGATGTTCTCGACGATGCGGTCGAAAATCTTGGTGAGGTTGCCGCCGACCGTGCGCTGGATGACGATCGCCTTGATGACGTAGGAGAGCAGGCGGCTGGCGACGCGGTCTTCCATGCCCTCCAGCGCGCGCTCGAAGGTCGTGCCGAGCTGATAGTTCTTGATGACGAGGCCGAACTCTTCCGAGATGGGCGGCACGAGGTCGCGCGCGACGAGCTCGAATCCCTGCACGATGTCGAGGCCCGACTTCAGCGAGTTCGAGAGCAGCACCATCGCGTCCATGAGCTGCGCCTCGACGCGCTTGCCGCGGCGCTGGCGCACGAAGGTGAGGAGGAAGCCCGGCGTGTTGAGGCCCACGTAGGCGCCCGCGCCGGTGAGCAGGAGGAAGCCGAAGAGGTTGAACGTCATCAGGCCCAAGAGCGCGCCGAGGCCCATCGGCACGAAGACCAAGTACTGCACCTTCACCTGCACGAACTGGCGGTTGAACTCGAGCGCCCACTCCTTGCTGCGCTTCACGTAGTCGTCGGTGGCCTGGCTGATCTTCTCGGCGTTGAGCGCGCCGAGCGACCAGAAGCCGCCGAAGCAGAGCAGGACGCCGATCAGCTTGAGGAAGAGCGGGCCCGCGTTCCCCCCGTCGCTTTTCTGCGGCGGGGCGTAGCCTCGCGGCGGCGAGTGCAGGATGTTGAAGGCGTTGTTGGTCAAACCCGCGACGGCGACGACGCAGGTCTGGTAGCGCTTGCCGTTCTGGCTCGAAAGCGCGTCCAAGAGCGAATCCATCTGCTTCAAGACGAGATCGAAGGTCGCGATGACCGCGCGGCCGCGGCCGCCGAGCGAGTCGCCCAGGCGCGCGCGATAGAGGCGGTCGAGCGCCATCTGAAAGCGGGTGCGGGCGTCCTCGTAGTCCTTGATGAGGGTGCCGGGCTGGGCGAACACGCCGCCGTGCTCCGGCGGGAACGTCTTTCGCGTGTGCTGGAAGAACTCGTAGAGCACCGCCGCGGGCGCCTGCCAGAGCTGCGCCTCGTTGAGCACGCCTTCTTCGGGGTCCTGCCACACCGGGCGGCGGCTCATCGCGTCGAGCGTCTCGTCCACCCATTGGGGCGGCTTGAGGTTCGGGTCGCGGTCCTTCTTGAAGTAGTGGTAGAAGTACTGGGAGCGCGCCTCGGCGCCGTTCTGCTGGT
>JACRDR010000400.1 GCA_016212845.1 Elusimicrobiota bacterium | reverse complement strand
GCCGGTCTCGAGCGCACCGTGGACCTTCGCTTCGGCTCCGTCGACGTGGGCGCGCTTCAGTTGGGCGGCGGCGCGACGCTGTCGGGTTCGATCCGCCGGGCCGACGGTTCGGCGCCGGGCGACGACGACGTCGCGAGCATCGTGGCGGTGACGCCCGATTCGACCGAATACCTTCCGGGCGCGGTGGTGCGCGACCGGACGCTGCGCGCCGTCACGGGCTACCGCATCACCGGCTTTCAGCCCGGCCGGAGCTACCGCGTCGTCCTCGCGAACACGAGGGGCGAGCGCGTGGCGCCGGCCGAGGCGTCGAGCCTGGTATTCGCGAGCACCCTTTCAGCGCGGGCGCTCGATCTCGTCTACAAGCCGGAGGAGCCCCGGGTGCTCGCGACCTCGAGGCGCGAGGGGAACTCCTTTAGGCTCGACGTGACGGTGAGCCAGCCCTTGCGCGCGCGCAAGCCCGCGGATTTGGCGCCGGCGGGCCTGGTCTCGACGGTCTCGGCGCGGGGCACGCTTTCGGCGCACGAACTCTCGGAGGACCGCACCCGCCTGACGTTCCTCTACGCGCCCGGCGACGTGACGCCCGGGACGGTCGAGTCGAGCTTCACGCTCCGGTTCGCCGCGCGGACGGGCGTGCGGGACCCGTCGTCGGCCTCCGTCGCCGAGCCGGAGTTCCTCGCGCAGGCGACGTTCACCTTCCACGTCGGCGTCGACGCGCTGCGCCGCGTGAGCGTCAACAACTTCCAGGGCGGGGTGCTCGCGCTCGAGGGCGACGGCGGGCGCGTGAGCCTGCCGAAGGGCGCCTTCGCGATCGACGCCTCGTCCTCCCTCGACATCGCGCTGCTCAAGTCCGCGGAGGCCCTGTCGGTCGCCGGCATCCGCACCGCGGCGGCCAACCTCGCGAGCCTGCGCTATCCGCCGCAGTCGTATCCTCCGGAACTCGTGGGCGCCCTCGCGGCGACTCCGCCGCAGGTGGCGCCGGCGGGGCCGTTCTACGACGTGCAGCTGCCCGCCGGGGTGCGGAGCGGCCTGGCCAAGCCGGTCGAGCTCTGCGTCACCTACGCCGCGGGCGGGGACCCGGCCGCGCTCAATCTCTACTGGTACAACCCGGCCGCCAACGCCTACGTCCTGCAGCAGGACGTCCTGCGCGCCGAGCCGACCGTGAACGCGGTCACGCGCGCGAAGTGTCAGCACGTCGATCACTTCTCGACGTTCGTGCTGTTCAACACGGGCGTCGCGGTGATCTCGGGCAACGCGTTCGCGGGCGAAGGGATCGAGGCGGCGGCGTTCCCGAATCCCTTCGACTTGACCGACAAGCTCGTCACTCCGATCCACGGCGCGCCCGCCCAGACGGTGCGCGGTACGATGATCCGCGTCGCGGTGCCCCCGGGGGTCGCCGGCGCCGCGAAGATCGACGTCTTTACGGTGAGCGGGCGCCGCGTGCGCACGATCGACCTCGGGACCTTGGCCGGCGGCGTCTATTACTACCAGCCTTTCGACGGCCGCAACGACGCCGGGCGGGACCTCGCGAACGGCGTCTACATCGGCCAGGTGCGCGTCGGCGCCGCGTCGAGCTTCTTCAAGATGGCGGTGCTCAAGTGAGGGCGGCGGCTCTGGCCGCCCTGCTCGCGTGCGCCTCCCCGGCGTGGGCCGGGAAATCGGACGCGGGCACGACGGGCGCGCAGTTTCTCAAGATCGCCCCGGGCGCCCGTCCGGCCGCTATGGGCGAGGCGTTCTCGGCGGTCGCCGACGACGCGCACGCGGTGTACTACGACCCCGCGGGCCTGGCCCGGCTCTCGAGGCCCGAGGCGACGGGCATGCACGACTCTCATTTCCAGGGCATCCGCTACGAGTTCGCGGCGTTCGCCCTGCCGTTGGCGGACCGGAAGGACCCGTTCGTGAAGCCGACCTCGCGCGGGGCGCTCGCGTTCGCGATCTACAACCTGTCGATCTCCGGACTCGAGCGGCGGGGCGTCAACGAGACCGACGCGCCTACCGACACGTTCGGGGCCTCCGACTTCGCGTACAGCCTCGGCTACGGGATCGGCCTCTCGTCGCGCGCGAGCGTCGGCGCCGCCTTCAAGCTCATCGACCAAAACCTCGACAACGCGAAGGGCTCGGCGGCGGCGCTGGATTTGGGAGGCCTGTGGACCGGGAACAAGCTCAGGCTCGCGGCGGGCGCGCGAAACCTGGGATCCTCCGTGAAGTTCCGAGGCTCCTCCGATCCGCTGCCGCGCACGCTCTACGCCGGGGCGGCCTGGGCGTTCGACGAGCGGCGGTTGGTCTCTCTCGACGTCCGGGCTCCTCGCGACGGCGCCCTCGAGCTCTCGGGGGGCGCGGAATACTGCCGCCCTTTCGACTCCGTGACCGGCTGCCTGCGGGGAGGGCTCAACACCGCGACGATGGAAGCGGCGGGTTTGGGCGGTTTGAGCCTGGGGGGCGGCGTGGGGATGGGGACGCTGCGCTTCGACTTGGCCTGGGTGCCTTACGGCGACCTAGGGAGTACCTTTAGATACTCGCTGCGCGTGCGCTTTTGAACGCATCGCTTCCACCACCGACAGGAGCTGCGAGGCGGCGATGGAGCGCTTCAAGAAGCGCGACGTGAGAGCCTTCGGCGGCAAGGGGGTGTTCTGCGCACCGTCCGCGCCGACCGCGGAGGCGCCCCGCGGGATCGCGGCGGCGGGAAGCTCGAGAGAGCCGGCCGAGACCGGCGCGCCTTCCACTTCCACGCTCGCGGCCGCGGTGGGCGCCGCCGCGTTCTTGCGGAGCACGGCGGAGACGCTGCCGCCGGAGCGCGAGCCGAGCTGGGACCTCAGGACCGACTGAGCCAGCGGATCGGGGCTCGCGAGGAAGTAGACGTCGGACGCGATCGGAACGACGATGCCCTGCGCGGCGATCGCGGAGGACGGAATCGCGAAGGCCAGAACCAGGAGGAGCGTCGCCGGGCGCGTCATCTTCCTTAGGGTAAGGCGGGAGCGCCTCGCGCGGGAGAGCCGTAGGGCCTAGAAGGAGAGGCTCGGGAGTCCCGGTCCGATCTGGGCCCTGAGGCCTAGGTTCCTACTCGGCGGTGTTCTGGCCGACGCCGAAGCGGCCGTCGGACGCGCGCTGCTCGAGCGCGGGCGCCACGCGGGCGGCGGCGCCGTCGTAGAGGATCCCGTAGCCGGCCAGGCCGGCCTCGCCGCCCTTGCCGAGGAACGCCTGCAGGCGGCTCGCGAGAGCGGCGCGCAGGCTCACGAGAGTGTTCAGCGCCCGGTAGCCCTTCGGCGCGCTCGCGGGAGACAGCACCGCGTCCATCTGCGAGGCCACGGCGGGAGCCACCCACTTCTGCGCGGGCGCCCCTTCGGGAGCGTCGGCGGCGGCGGTTTGCACGGAGGCTCCGCCCTCGGACGGGTTGAACGACTCCTTGGCCGCTTCCACGAGCTGCGGCTTCACCTCGCCGTACACCAGGCCGGTGTCCGGATCGGTCTCTTCCGTGCCCTTCACGATCTGGGTGTTCTCGTCCTCTTTGGGCGCTTCCGCGACCTGGGTCGCGGGCTTGGGCTTCTCGGCGGGTTTGTCCGCCGGTTTCTCCGCCGGTTTATCCGTGGAGGCGGTCTTCTCCGCCGGGGGCTCGGCCAACCCGAGCTTCTGGCGGTCTTCGGGGGTCATCTGGCCGATCGGCTTGGGCAAGGTCGACATGCCCTGCACGTTGTCGGTGATCGCGTACTTCACCGCCTCCTTGGCGTTGTCGGTCACGTTGCCTTGGGCGTCGAAATACACCGGCTCGTAGGATTGCTTGCCGAGGGCGGCGCCGTGGTCGGGCGTGGCTCCCGTCAGGGGGTCGGTGGCGACCTGCGCGCGCGCGTACGAGGCACCCAGCAGCAGGGCTCCCGCCAAAAGCGCCGACGGCCACGCGCGCGAAGTCATAGCTTAGGAAGGATAGGGGGGGAGGGGTGGGAACGCCCAGGGAAATAGGGCCTGGGCCCCGGGGGGCCAAAGGACCTAGGTTGCTCAATTAATTTTCTTATTGTGCGGTTTAACACCTTTTGCTATATTCTGCCGCCCAACACCGAATGCCGTGTAAAATTCGTGTGACGGGACTTTGAAAATGCCAATCCACTTCGGCACTTCCGGGTGGCGGGCCGTCTTCGCGGAGGAGTTCACCTTCGCGAACGTGCGCAAATTGTCGGCGGCCATCGCCGCGCACGTCAAAGAGCACGCGGAGTTCGGCGCGGAATCGGCCGACTACCGCGCCCTCGTCGGCCAGGCGCCGCCGCTGCCCCTCGTCGTCATCGGCGCGGACACCCGTTTTCTGAGCGAGCAGTTCGCCCGCGAGGCCGCCGAGGTCTTCGCCGCGGCCAACGTCCGCGTGCTCCTCTCCACTTCCGACGTTCCGACCCCCGCGCTGGCCTACGCCGTGCTCCAGCACAAGGCGGTGGGCGGCGTCGTGATCACCGCGAGCCACAACCCGGCCAAGTACAACGGCTACAAGTGGACGCCGTATTGGGGCGGCCCGGCCACCCCGGCGGTGACCGACGACATCGAGCGCCGCGTCAGCTTGCTCGCGCATTCCAACCCCACCGCGATGGCGGCCGAAAAAGCCGAGCGCGAGGGCTGGGTGACCCCGCAGGACTTCCGCCCGGCGTACTTCAAGCAGCTCGCCTCCCTTTTGGACGTGCCGAAGCTCAAGGCTTCCCGCCTGAAGATCGGCGTCGACGCCTTGGGCG
>JACRDR010000399.1 GCA_016212845.1 Elusimicrobiota bacterium | reverse complement strand
GGCGTCGGAGAGTATGCCGGGGCGGCGGAGCACGAGGGCGCGCGCGCCGCGCTCGGCGCCCAGCCCGCCGAAGGCGCGCAGGCCGGCGCGATCGCGCGGGTCGCCGCGCCCGCGCTCGACGCCGGGGAAGCGGGCGCGATGCTCAAGGGCAAGACCAAGCGGATCCAGGCGCTCGCCCAGATGTCCGGCGGCGAGGACGCGGCGGAAGCGGTGAATTTGGGCGCGATCGGGGAAGCGGGCCCCGAGAACGCGGTCTCGGCCTACTTCAAGTCGCTGTTCTCCCAGCTGCCGGACGCCCAGCGCGACCGTCTCACCGCCGCCTGCGACAAGCAGAACATCTGCGATCCCGTCGAGGCGTGCCAGTACGCCAAGCTCGTGCGGCAATGCCGCGACCTGTGCGGGGCCGACCCGAAGTGCGCCGCGAGCGGCATCCTCAAGGATCTCAAAGAGGCGATGAATCCGCACAAGCACCGCACCGGCTGGAAGCGCCTCAAACACAAGGCGGGGATTTAAAAAGGGGTCAGGCCCTTCGTCAACATTCTCCGATGCTGGCTCTTCTCGCCGCGCTTTCGCTCACGACCACCGCGTCCGCCGACCCTATTCGCGCGCGGCTGAGCTCGATCGTCGACTCTTTCTACGACCTCCGCCTAGAGGAGGCGGCCGAGCGGGCGCGGGAGATCGAGCGCGACTATCCCGGCCATCCCGCCGGTCCCTTCTACGTCGCGATGGCCTCCTATCAGCGTTCGCTCGTCGAGAGCCCCGCGTCGACCGCGACGCTCGCGGCCTTCGAGGACGGGCTCAAGCGGACCGAGGCGGTCTGCGAGATGATCCGCGCGCGCGAGCCGCAGACCGCCGAGCGCTACCTCGGCGCGGCCTACGGCTTCCACGCGCGCTCGCACGTCGCGCGGCGCAACTGGATGTCGGCGATCAAGAAGGCGCGGAAAGCGATCGATCATCTGCATAAGGCCGCCGCGCTCGATCCCAAGGACGACGACGTCCAGCTTGGGATCGGCATGTACGATTACTTCCTGTCGCGGACGCCCTCGCTGGTCGCCTATCTCTTCGTCGGCATGCGGGGAAATCGCGAGCGCGGCTTGAAGGAGCTGGAGCGCGCGGCCCAAAGCGACGGCCCTTCGCGGATGGAAGCGCGCGCGGTGCTCGCCGCGATCTACGGCTCGGAGCGGGAGAAGCGCTGGGACGAGGCGAAGGTTTATCTGGACGAGCTGCGGGCGCGCTATCCCGGGAATCCGCTCTACCGGCTGCGCGCGGCGGTGACCGCCTCCCGAAGGGGGGAGTACGCTTCGGCACGGGAGATCGCCGCGCCGGACGGTCCGTGGATCGATCGCCTCGCGCCCTTTATAAGGGAGAGAGCGCGCGTGGAGGCGCAGAGGCGCGTCGAGGAATCGAAGGAACTCGAAGCCGGGAAGAAGAAGGCGCCGGACCGGTTTCGCTGGCCCTTGCCCGCGCTGCCCGACTAGAGCTTCAGCTTGCCGAGGCCGCCCGGGGGAGGCGGCGGAAGGCCGCCCTTCGGGATCACGATCTGCGAGGAGGCCTCGCGGCGAAGGCGCTGCAACTCCTCGAGCGCCTCGCGGTAGCCCTTCTCGAGCCCCGCGCCGTAGCCCGCGACCGCCCCGGCGAGATCGTCGGCGGGGATGTCGAAGGTCAGCGGGAGCTGGCCGGCGGGCGTCATGAGCGCGGCCTCGCCCTGGTAGACCGCCTTGCGGCTGAGATCGGTGCTGCCGTCGGCCTTAATAGGCGTGAGCCGGCGGATCGTGCCGACCTTGCGGTCGGTGAAGACTTCCTCGCGCCAAAGCGAGTTGGAGTCCATCGCGGGAACTTGAGGATCGGTCATGGTCCGCCTATTGTAGCGAAAAAGGGCGGGGGCCTTCAGCGGGAGGCGTTGCGGTCGCGGAGGGCGCGCAGCTTGCGGCGCTGGCTTTCGATATCGTATTCGCTGCAGGCGTCCTTCCACTTCGTGCCGGTTCGCAAGGCGTTCCGGGGCTCGCCTAAGTCCCGGTCCCAGACCCACAGGCCGCCGTCGAAGCCGGCGATCACGTAGTTCACCGCGACCGGGACCCGGTCGTCCTTGGGTCCCATCCCCGGACCCGAAAGCGACGGGTGCGTGTGGACGATCGCCAGCGTCTTGCCGGTGACGACCTGGACGTTGCGGCGAAACGCCTCCGAATCGTCCCTAACGTCGTCCTCGCCCATGAACACGATCGCGACGTCCTCGCCGCCGGAGGCCAGCGGCGCGCGATCGATCCGGAACGCGCATTCCCGCGTGTCGCGTCCGCGCCGGCAAGCGCTCCAGATCTTCACGAACGCCGCGCGCACGTCCTCTCGGCAATGCAGCGGCATGTACGCGTCGATGTCCGCGACCGTCTCGCGGGGATAGGCCTCGGGTCCCGAGTCCTTCGGGGCCGCCAAGGCGAACGCGGCGAGCAGCTCGAGGAGCACGGAGAAAGGATAACCCCCGGGCCCGGGACCCGCCATCCCGGATTCCCCGGTGTAACGTCCGGCCTCCGTCTTGCACTCATAGCCATGGGGATCCTGTGGCTGCTGTGGGCCGCGTCGGCCGGGGCGAACATGCTTCCGCCGCGCGCGGCGGGGGAGGTGCAGGCGCGCGCCCTGGCGCCCGGCCTCGCGGGGCTCTCGGGCGGCGGGCTCGGAGGAAGGTTGTCGGTCCGCTACGCGATGCGCGATCGATTGATGGCGGGAAGCTCCGCCGTCTCCAATCCCTCGGGCGAGCGCGTGGAAACGCTGAGCTTCGCCGCGGTCGGAGATTGGGAGTTCGTGCCGCGTTGGACCGCGGTCGCCGTCGTCCCCTACTCGTCGAACCGCTTCCGGTCGGCCGCGGGCGACGTGGACGTGCGCGGGGTGGGCGACGTGACGTTCTTGGTCCGTTGGGCGGCGCTGAAGCGTCCGGGCGCGGAGTGGGGACTCGTCGCCGGCGTGAAGGCGCCGACCGGCGCGGTCGACGCCGCCTCCGGGGGCCGCGTGCTGCCGTCGACCCAGCAGCCCGGCACCGGCACCGCGGACTTCATCGCCGCCGCCAGCGGCGCCGTGGAGCGCGGTCCCACGCTTGTCTACGGCAGCGCCGCCTACAAGTACAACACGAAGGATTCCTATACCTTCGGGAATCAGCTATCGGCGGATCTCGGCGCGACCTGGGGCGCGGCGCGAGCGTTTCGACTGTCGGCCGAGCTCGGACTCGAGGCGTCGGAGCGCGACCATGCGATCGAACGGGCGCCCGGCGTCGCGCCCGACGGTTCGGTCCGGGACACCGGCGGTTGGTCGCTCTCGGCGACGCCGGGGCTCGAGTGGTCGCCCTCGCGCGATTGGACGCTCGCCGCTTCCGTGCGGCTTCCGGTCTGCCAGTATCTCAACGGCGTCCAGCTCGCGGCGGGTCCTACGTTCGCGCTCGAGACTCGCGTCCGCTTTCGCCGGCGCTAAAAGAAGCAGTCGAGCGCGAACAGAGCGGCCATGAGGAGGGCGACCGCCGCCTTGCCGGCGGTCGAGGCGAGGATGCCGAGCGCCGCGCCCGCGCCCGCCTTGAGCGCGGGCTCGAGCTGCTTGCCCGCGACGCCGACTTCGAGGATCACCGCGCCCGCGATCGCGCCTCCGATCAGTCCGAGCGGGCCGAAGAAGATCCCGGCGGTCGCGCCCAGGCCCGCGCCGAGCACGCCCCAGTTCGAGGCGCCGAACTTCTTGCCGCCGGCCGCGGCGAGCGCGGCGTCGAGCACGATCGAGAGGATCGCCAGGAACGCGAGCGCGCCCACGATCCACCAGGAGAGGTAGGCGGGCAAGAATACCTTGTGGACCACCGCGGCCAGGAGGATGAGCGGCGCGCCCGGGAGTCCCGGCAGGATCGCGCCGGCGAGGCCGAGCGCGATCAGCAGGACGGCCAGGATCCAGACCAAGACTTCGGGCATGCCCTCATTATAACCCCGAGTCGGTTCGCCTTCGGCGAAGAATGAAACTCCGGCCGTAGCGTTGCGAGAGATCGTCCTCCGGCCCCCACCGGAGGACCGATGATTCGCCGACCCGTCGCCGCGCCGCCGCCGCCCGAGACCGCCCAGCCCAACGTCTTTCCCCTCGACTGGCCCGAGGGAGACCCGATCACGCACCAGCTGTTCAAGCTCGCCAAGCGGGAAGCCTGGGACGCTGAAGAGCTCCCGTGGGACGAGCTTCGCACCGCGAACCTTTCCAAAGAGGAACGCCTGGGCATCGGCTACTGGTTCTCGATGCTGGGAATCTTCGACGCGGCGGCGCCGCCCGTTTTCGCCCACGCGCTGATCGAGATGTACAAGGCGCACGAGGAGGACGGCGTTCGCAAGTGCTTCTCGACGATCCTGCGCGACGAGCTCAATCACGAGGAGGTCTGCCGCTGGGGGACCCAGCTCACCCTGCCCGGGGCTCCCGTGGGGCCGCTTCGCTGGACGCCCGTGACCGCGCTCGAGAAGGCGGCGCACTCGAACATCGCCTGGGGCTACTACAACGGCGGCCGCTACTGGAACGGCTATGTCGACGCGCACAAGAAATACCCGCTCGAGGTGCTCTTTACGTCGTTTCTGATGGGCGAGATCGCGGCGACGACGCTCTTTAGCGAGATGGGCCGCGCGGCCAAGCTGCCGCTGTTCCAGCAGCTTTTCAAGAACGTCTCGAAGGACGAGTCGCGTCACGCCCGGATGGCGCTCTATCTTTGCCAACGCAGCTTCCCCGGCATGTCCCGCGAGCAGAAGGCGTTCGTCACCAAGCAGCTGCGCGCGGGGTTCATCTTCCTCTCGCTGATCCTGTTCAAGCCGTTTCCCGGGAAGTTCTGGGAGCTTCCGGCGGGCTTCTCCGAGAACCACGCCCTGCTGCAGGACGCGGCCGCGGCCGGCGGGCTCGGCATCCTTCCGGAAGGCGCGCGCGAGGCGGCGTGGCGCGCCGCGATGCTGCGCGTGAAGGGCACGATGGAAAAGTTCGACATCGAGTTCCCGGCGATGCCCGAGGTCGGACTCGTGGGCCGCGAGATCGCGGTCGAGGACCTCGACGGGATGATCCCGGTCTTCTAGTGAAGCCCGGCTCGCCGGAGCACAAGCGCCTTCTCTGCGGGTTCTTCACGGACTCGTTCGTCGACTTCAAGCCGGAGTCGATCCGCTTCCCGGACCTCGCGCCCTCCGATCTCGAGCGATTGAAGGCGCTGCCGGTCTGGGAAGAGGCGGTGAAGACCGAGGCCTCGACGGCGCTCCTCGTCCAGACGTTCGGCCGGAAGGTGCGCGACGCGGACTTCCGCGAAGCGATCGCCATGAACGGATTCGAGGAGGGCCGGCACGCGGCGCTTCTCGCCGGGCTGACGAAACGCTACGGCATCGAAATCCCCGAGGCGGACCCGAAGCCCGACGACGACCCGGAGTGGGGATTCTTGCGCGTCGGCTACGGCGAGTGCTTCGACTCGTTCTTCGGCTTCGGGCTGTTCGCGCTCGCTCGCGATTCGGGCTTCTTCTCGCGGGACCTCGTGTCGATATTCGAGCCCGTCATGCAGGAGGAAGCGCGGCACATCATCTTTCACGCGAACTGGGTGGCCTACACGCGCTCGGAGCAGCCGCTGCTCAATCGCGGGGCGTTCGCCTTCAAGCAGGCGCTCGCGGCGGGCGTGCAGACCTACAGCCGCATCAAGACCGCGCTGCGCTCGGCTCCGACCAGGAGAACTTCACGATGAACGCCCACGAGTCCTTCGGGGACATCGACGCGCGGACCTTCCTGGAAACCTGCCTGCGGGAGAACGACCGGCGGCTCGCGCGCTACGACGAGCGGCTGCTGCGTCCGACCCTGATGCCGAAGATGGCACGCCTGGCGCTGAAGACGCTCTAGCCGGCTACTCGGACGCCGGGCCCAGGAGCGACTCGAGCTTCCAGACGGCGGCCGGGGCGCCGAGGCCGAGCAAGGCCGCCGCGGCCGCCAGCGACGGCATGCCCACCAGCCGACCTCCG
>JACRDR010000043.1 GCA_016212845.1 Elusimicrobiota bacterium | reverse complement strand
TTCCCAGAGAAACTGGGCCGTAGGCTTTCCGCCGACCTCGCGGTCCATGGTCGCCTCGAAAAGGATCGCGCCGAGGATGCGGTCGTCCCTGAAGCTCGGACTCAGGATGATGCGCGAGCGCATTTCGTGGATCTTGTCCATCATTTGCTGCTCGCCGGAATACGCGGTCTCCGGAATGCCGTAAAGTTTCAAGGCCTTCGGCGTGCTGCCGCCGCTTTGATCGAGCGCGGCGATGAAGCCCGGCCGTAATTTGATCGCATCGAGTTGCTGGGCGTTGGACATTGCAGGTCTCCGTTGCGGAATACTAGCTAAGCCGGTGGATGGTGCGCAATCGAATGGCCGCTTGAAGGGCTCTTTTCTTTCATCCCTTGACACGAGGGCGACGGCGCTTTATACTTAACCAGATGGTTAAGTATAGTCAGCATCAACTCGACCTCGCCTTCGGCGCGCTGGCGCACCCCATCCGCCGCGGCATCCTCGCGCGCCTCTCGACCGGCGAGGCGAGCGTCGCCGAGTTGGCCAAGCCGTTCAAGGTTTCGGCGCCGGCCATCACCAAGCACATGAAGATCCTGGAGGAGGCGGGTCTGCTCTCCCGCAAGAAGCTGGGCCGCGTCCACCGCTGCCGGCTCGAGGAGAGGCGGATGAAGCAGGCCCAGGAGTGGCTCGCGGAGCACCGCAAGTTCTGGAACGACAAGCTCGACGCGCTCGAGCGCTATCTAAAGGAGAACCCGTGATATGACCGCCATGAAGAAAGTCGAAGCCGCATCCGACCTTGAGATCGTGATCACTCGGCTCATCGACGCGCCCGTGGCGCGCGTGTGGCGGGCTTGGACCGACAACGCGGAGATCGTGAAATGGTGGGGGCCGCACGGCTTTGCCGATGAAACCGAGAAGCGCGAGTTCAAGCCCGGCGGCCACTGGCGCCACACGATGATCGGCCCGGACGGCACGCGTTTCCCGAACTACGCGACCTACAAGGAGATCGAGGAGAACAAGCGCATCGTCCTCGTCAATGCCGGCAGCAAGGAGGACGCGGAGAAAGGCGTGGGCTTCCGCTCGGAGATCACCTTCAAGGCCGTCGGAAACAAGACCGAGATCACGATGCGGTCCGTGTTCCCGACCGCCGCCATGCGCGAACACGTGGTGAAGGAGTTCAAGGCGATCGAGGGCGGGCATCAGACCTTGTCTCGCCTGGCGGCGCGCGTCGAGGGCGATTTCGTCATGTTCCGCATGGTCGGCGCCCCGCGCGAGCGCGTCTGGCGCGCGTGGACGAGCGAAAAGGAACTGGGCGCGTGGATGGGGCCGAAGGGCGCCGAGACCGGATACGCCAAGCTCGACTTCCGCGTCGGCGGCAGCTACCACTACATGAACAAGTACGCCGGAAAGGAGATGTGGGGGCTCGCGACGTACGAGGCGATCAACAAGCCCTCGGAGCTCGTGTTCGTTCAGCAGTTCTCCGACAAGGATCGCGGCCTCTCCGTCCATCCGCTGTCGCCGACCTGGCCCAAGCGCCTGCGTACGACCGTGCACCTGCAGGACTTCGGGGCGAAGACCTTGATCTCGCTGTACTGGAAGCCGCTCGCCCCGACCGAGGCCGAGGCGAAGACTTTCGAGCAAGCGATGGACGGCATGAAGGGCGGCTGGGGCGGCTCGTTCGACCGGCTCGACGAATTCCTGAAGGGGGGCGAATAACAGGCGGTCCGGAGATCTTTTATAGGATCTACCTCATGGGCCTACTCACCTTCGGGAGGCCGCACGGTGTATGAGATGATGGAGAGCTGCTGGCCGGCGGCGGCTCGCGATCCAAAAGCGTCGCGCCTGCACCGGGACTGGGCGCGCAAGCTGGACGCCAAGGACAAATACGTGGTCTCCGCCACCCGGCGGGACTTCTCTTGGAGCAATACTCACTTGGTGAAAGGCGGCCTCGCCGCCGCGATCAAAGGCCTCAAGAAGCGGACCCCGCGGGGACTTCTCGCCGGGAGTCCGGCGCTCTCGAAGGAGCTTCACCGGCTCGGCCTCATCGACGAGTATCTGCTCGTCGTCCATCCGGTCGTGGCCGGACATGGGCCGGCCTTGTTCGTGGACTGGCGAGCGTCGCGACTGAAGTTCCTCGACGCGAGGCGCTTCAAGTCCGGCGTCGTGGCGCTGCGCTGCCGGCGAGGCTAGAAGGCGCCGTCTACCGACTTGTGGTAAAGAATACCCTCAAGGCGCTTCTGGCATTGGGCGCCGTGCTGGCGGGTGCCGCCGCCTTTCTCCTGCCGGTCCGGCTCGCCGAGGAGAAGACCACCGACCTCTTCGGCGACCCGCGGCGCGTGGAGATCGCGGGCTACGACGGCGACGCGATGGAACCGTTCCTTTCGCCGGACGGGAGATGGTTGTTCTTCAATAACTCAAACGAGAAGCCCGTCGACACTAATCTGCATTTCGCCGAGCGCACGGGCGTTCTCTCCTTTCGCTACCGGGGAGAACTGCCTGGGGCCAATTCCACTGAGCTCGACGCCGTTCCCTGCATGGACGCCTCCGGCCGCTTTTACTTCACCAGCGGGCGTGAGTACATCCACACTCTCAAGACGACCTTCGTGGGCCGCTTTGACGGCAAACAGTTGGCCGACGTGCGCCCGGTCTCCGGCGGCATCTACCCCAAGCACCTCGGCGCGGTCAACATGGACGTCGGGGTCAGCCTGGACGGCAGCGCCATGTATATCTCGCGCGCCCGTTTCGTTCCTCTGGTGCCCCTCCCGCCGTTCTGGTCCCAACTTCTCGTGGCTCGAAAGGCCGAGGACGGGTCCTTCGTCATCGATCCGCGCAGCGAGGAGCTGATGAAGAACGTCAACACGCGGGCCCTGGCATACGCTCCCGCGATCTCTCCTGACGGACTCGAGCTCTACTTCACGCGAACGAGCTTCCCGGCGGGCATGCGCCTCATGGTGGCGACTCGCGAAAAGCCGGACGAGGCTTTCGACGAGCCCAGAGTTCTCGCGGATTTGCCGACCGGAGGGGTCGAGGCTCCGACGCTGTCGTCGAACCTCTCCGAGCTGTTCTTTCACAAAAAAACCGCCGGAAAGTGGGCCATTTTTCGCGCGACGCGAAGAAAGCGCTACAACCGGGACCTAAAGTCGGAACAGAATGCCCTTCCATCGGAAGGGTTCCGTTAGAGTTTCAGCCGGCCCGCGCCCCAATTGAAGTTTTCGACGCCGGCCATGATGTCGTCCAGCTCATCGTATCGGAACGCTTCGCCGCGAGCGCTTCGATAAGCGAACAGCCGGTCGCAAACTCGCGAGCCGAATTTCCGCGCGCTCTTCGATCGCCGTTCTTTTAGGACGATAAGGACGACGGCGGGAACCGCTCGCGCGACGAAAGGACGGTGTTTAGGGCGCCGGCGCCGCGCGGCCGCGAGGATGGCGCGGGACAGGCGCGCGGCCAAGGGCGCATCGTCCGATTCTGCTTTCATCTTGCGCTTCACCTCGATCGAGGGTAGCCCTTGCCTGAGGCCTTTTCAAGCAACCTGCCTACCGCTGGGGCAGTTGGGCTGCGGCCCGCCGCGCGAAGCGCAGGGTCTCGGCGATCGAGCCGGAGGGACCCGGGTCGACCAGCACGTACAGCGCGCCGAGCCCCGCCGTCCTCCGGGCTTCCTCCGGCAGCGCCGCCTATCTCAAGAGTCGTGAGCGGCCTGCCCGGCGCGCTCTCGCCGGGTTTCCAGCATGAAGTAGAGGACCGGCACCGCGATGCGCGAGAGCACGGTCGACGCGACCTCGCCCGCCATCAGGGCCACCGCCAGGCCTTGGAAGATCGGGTCGAAGAGGATCACGCCCGCGCCGGCCACGACGGCCGCGGCGGTGAGCAGCATCGGCCGGAAGCGCACCGCGCCCGCGTCGATGACCGCGTCGCGCAGGCTCATGCCCTCCCGGCGGCGCAGGCCGACGAAGTCCACGAGGATGATTGAATTGCGCACGACGATGCCCGCGCCCGCGATGAAGCCGATCATCGAGGTCGCCGTGAAGAACGCGCCCATCGCCCAGTGGGCGGGAAGGATGCCGACCAAGGTCAGCGGGATCGGGGCCATGATGACGAGCGGGATCGTGAACGACTCGAACCAGGCGACGACCAGGCCGTAGATCAGGAGCAGCACCAGGGCGAAGGCGATGCCCATGTCGCGGAACACCTCGTAGGTGATCTGCCACTCTCCGTCCCATTTCAGCGCGAGCTTCGACGCGTCGTCGGGCAGGCGCGTATACCAGGTCTCGAGCTCGACGCCCGCGGCCCCGGCCAGCGCCTCGATGCGCGGCCGGAGGTCGAGCAAGGCGTAGACCGGGCTTTCCGTGCGCCCGCCGACGTCGGCGATCACGTAGGACACGGGACGAAGGTTCTTGTGGTAAATGGGCTGAGCCGCGCCGCCCTGGAGCTCCCGGGTGAGCGAGCCGAGCGCGATGGGCGTGCCTCCGCGCGCGATCAAGGGCAGGGCGCGCACGGCGTCGAGCGTGCGCCGGCTCGCCGCCGGCAGCCGAAGGCCGATCTCGACGGGCTCGAGCTCGTCGTCTAGGTGCGCCAAGTCCAGCGCCTCGCCGGCGAGCCCGATGCGCGCGGCGGCCGCGACCGCGGCCGGGGCGATGCCGTTGAGCGTCGCTTTCTCGCGGTCCACGACCAGTCGGGTCAGCGGCTCGGGGGAGGGCACGTAGGTGTCCACGTCCGTGATGTCCGGGGCGGTCTCGAGCAGCGCTTTCAGGCGGCGGGCGAAATCGTCGCGTTTGGCGGCGTCGGGGCCGTAGACCTCAAATACCAAGGTCGAGAGCACGGGCGGCCCCGGCGGCACTTCGGCGACCTGGACGCGCGCGCCGTATTTCCGAGCGATGGCGGCGACCGCCGGGCGCGCCCCGCGGGCGACGGCGTGGCTTTGCCGGCGGCGGCCCTTCGGGGTCAGTTGGACCACGAGGTCGGCTTGGTCGGGATTCGTCCGCAGGAAGTAATGCCGCACGAGGCCGTTGAAGTTGTACGGGGCGCCGATTCCGAGATACGAGATCACGCGCCGGGTCTCGGGAAGCGCCCGCAGCGCGCCGGAGAGCTCTTCGGCGGCGGTGCGCGTCGCCGCCAAAGACGAGCCTTCCGGCATGGTCAGGACGACCTCGAAGTCGTCCTTGTCGTCGAACGGGAGCATCTTGATGATGACGGCTTTGAG
>JACRDR010000042.1 GCA_016212845.1 Elusimicrobiota bacterium | reverse complement strand
TTCTCGGCGAGGGATTCCTCGGCGGAAAGGCGGGCCTTCCAGGCCTGGTCCATCTCCTGCTTGAGGCGGAGCCGGGCTTCTTCCTGCGTCTCGTTGAAGCGGCGTTCGGCGTCCTCGAGCTGGAGCTTCGTGACGCGGATTTCTTCGTGGAGCTTCGCCTCGATCTGGTCGCGCTCGGAGAGCAGGCGCTCGAAGTCCATGCGCTCCTTTTGGCGGTCGGAGGACATGCGCTCGATGTTCTCGTCGGACCGGAGCTCGGCCTGCTGCACGCGGCGCTGGGCTTCGGTCTCGACTTGCTGGGCGCGGCGGCGGGCCTGGTCGGCCTCGGCGAGGCTCGCCTCGAGCAGGGCGACGCGGGCGGCGGCTTCCTCGGCGCGCTTGCGCCATTCGGAGGCCTCGCGGACGTGCGTCTCGTCCCACGTCTGCTGCGACGCGCGGGCGGCCTCGACCTCGCGCCGGTGCGCTTCCTCGCGCTGGACGCGCTCGGCCTCGGAGGCGGCGACCTGGCGGCGGAGGTCGGTCTCCGCGTCGGTGCGGACCTTGGCGAGGGCTTCCTCGAGAGACGCGATCTTGCCGACGAGCGCTTTCCGCTCGGAGTCCCACTCCTGGCGGAGAAAACCTTGGGCGACGGCGTCGTGCTCGGAGATCTCGGCGCGGCGCTGCGACTCCGACTTGGCCTTCTCCTCGGCGACGCGGGCGCGGGCGTCCGCCTCGCCGACTTTCCCCTCCAATTCGCCGATGCGGGTCGCGGCTTCCTCGAGGCGGTGGCGCCAATGCGCGGCCTCCTCGAGGCGCGTCTTTTCCCACGCCGCGGTCTGATCCTCGCGCTCGCGCAGGCGGGCCTCGGTCTCGGCCAGCAGGTGCGCGCGCTGGTCCTCGAGAGCGCGGTCGTGCTGGACGACGAGCTGCGCCATGCGCTCTTCGCGCTCGCGCAGTTCCTTCAAGAGCGACTCGGCTTCCTTCTCGCGGGAGGCCTGAAGCGCCGTCAGCCGGGCTTCGAACTCGCGGCGGAGCTCGGCGGCGCGCTGAGGCGCGTCTTTCTCGAGCTCGGCCAAGCGGAACGCCTCCTTCTCGCGGGTGAGCGCCCGGGCCTGCTCGGCCATCGCCATGCGCTCGTCGGCCAGGACGCCTTCGGCCGATCTCGCGGCGGCGAGCGCCTGCGTGAGGCGGCGCTCGAGATCGGAGCGGCGCTGGAGCTCGGCCTCGAGCTGCCCTTCCAATTCGGTGCGGCGGTGGTGGTCGGCCTGGCGATCGAGATCGGAAAGCTTGGACTTCTGCTCGGCGCGGCGCTGGGCTTCCTGCGCGCGGAGCAGGGCCTCGGCGGCCTCCTCGGCGCGGCGGTCGGCCTCGAGCAGCGCGGGGTTGAGCTCCTGGACCTTGCGGCGGAGAAGCGCGATCTCCTGCAGGAGCATCGCCTTCTCGCGAACCGAGCCGGTTTCCTGCGCGGCCTGACGTTCCTCGAGGATGCGCTCGGCGGTGCGAAGGCGGGCCTGCACCTGCTCCTCGAGCTCCTTCGACTGCACGTCGAGACGGACCTTCTGAGCGCTTGCGTACTCGTCGAGCCGGCGCTGGCGCTCGGCGATCTCGAGCTCCTGCTTGGCGACGCGGATCTCGCGCTCCTTCACGTCGACGAGCTTGTTGGCGTGCTCCTTCTCCCACTCTTCCTGCCGCTTGTGCAGCCAGGCCTGCGCTTCCTGCGCTCCGGACTGCGCGGCCTCCCGGGCCTCGCGGCTGAGCCGCTGGTACTCCGCCTCGAGGCTCTGGCGGCGGGAGGCGAACTCGCGCTCGAGCTGCCCGAGCCGCCCTTCCAGATCGGCGCGCATCGCCTCGACCTCGGCGGCCTTCTGCGCGAGGCCGGCGATGTCGACTTGGCCCGCCAGGCGGAGGCTGAGGAACTCCTCGATCTTCTTGTAGTAGCGCTCCCGTTCCTCGTGGTGGGTCGACTTGACCGCGAGGGTCGCCTTGAGGCGGCGGACCTCCTCCTCCGCCTCGGCGCGCCACTTCGCCTCCCGGGTGGAGCGGTCGGAGGACTCCGCCTTGGCCGACTCGAGAACGCGCAGGCGCTCGAGGGCCCAGCGGAGAGCCATGCGCGCGGTCTCGATGTTGTTGATCGAGTCGACGCTGCCCAGGGAAACGTCCGGCCGGTTCTCTTCCATAATAGAGGCGACGGGTAGGGTACCCGCCCGATGTTAAATTTTCAAGAACAGGCGTTTTTTTAATAGAATTCCCGCGTGACGTCCGCCGAAGACCAGATTCGCAAAGTCACGCGCGGCGCCGTGGAAGTGGTCAGCCGCCCCGAGCTCGAGCGCAAGCTCAAGCTCGGCCGCCCCCTCCGGGTCAAGCTCGGGGTCGATCCGACGTCGCCCGACCTGCACCTGGGCCATACCCTCGCCTTCAACCGGCTGCGCGCGTTCCAGGACCTCGGCCACACGGCGGTCCTGATCATCGGCGACTTCACCGCGCGGGTGGGCGACCCCTCCGGCCGCGACTCGACGCGTCCGACGCTCGACAAGGCCGCGATCGAGGCGAACGCCAAGACGTACCAGGAGCAGGCGTTCAAGGTCCTCGACGCGAAGAAGACCGAGCTGCGCTACAACTCGGAGTGGCTGGAGCCGTTCATGCGCGAGAAGCTGATGGACGCGCTCAAGAACGCGACGCTGCAGCAGCTGCTGCAGCGCGAGGACTTCTCGCAGCGCTACAAGGCCGGCAGCCCCATCACCTTGCTCGAGATGCTCTATCCGCTGCTGCAGGGCTACGACTCCGTGGCGATCAAGGCGGACGTCGAGCTCGGCGGCAACGACCAGCTCTTCAACCTGCTCATGGGCCGGGAGATGCAGAAGGACGCGGGCCAGGAGCCGCAGGTCGCGATCACGTCCCCCCTCCTCGTCGGGCTCGACGGCGCCAAAAAGATGTCGAAGAGCTACGGCAACTCGATCGGGCTCAACGAGCCCGCGCGCGAGATGTTCGGCAAGGTCATGCGCGTCTCCGACGAGCTGATGTGGATGTACTACGAGCTGCTGACCGACGTCGAGGTCGAGGCGCTCAAGGCCGGGCATCCGATGGAGGCGAAGAAGCGCCTCGCGGAAACGATTACGGCCCGCTATCACGGCGCGGCCGCCGCGGCGGACGAGCGCGCGTTTTTCGACAAGACCTTCTCGCAAAAGGAGCTCCCGACCGATCTTGCGCCCGTCGAGGTCGAGCCGTCCGTCGGCACGTGGAGCCAGCTCTTGGTCAAGCTCGGCGCCGCGCCCTCCCGCAAGGAAGCGCAGCGGCTCATCGCCCAGCGCGCGGTGAAGGTCGACGGCACGGCGGTGGAAGCCGACGTCGCGGTGGCGGGCACGCCGCGGCCTTCCCCGTTCACGGTGCAGGTCGGCAAACATCGCTTCCTCCGCGTGAAGCTCCGGGAGTCTTGATATGGCAACAGGAACTCGATACTCTTTCCGTCGAATCGTGCTCGCCACCTTCGCCGCAGCCGCGTTCCTGGCGTCCGTGCCCGCGACCGCCCAGGACGACGGCGCCCAGAGCTCCGACGCCCGCCTCGTGACCTCCGAGGGCGAGGTCTTCATTTACTCCGGCGACGCCCCGGACGACGGCGTCCCGGCCGACGAGAAGGAGCAGGCTCCCCTGCAGGCCGGCGACCGCGTCCACACCGGGGCCGACGGCCGCGCGGAGATCGGCCTCGAGGGCGACAGCATCCTCGAGCTCGGGCCGAACTCGGATTTCACCGTCAACAAGCTCCAGTCCGAGGAAACCGACTTCATGCTCGGCTGGGGCCGCCTGATCGCGAAGATCAAAAAGCTCGGGAAAGACAAGCGGCTGGTCGTGCGCACGCCTACCGCGGTCGCGGCCGTGCGCGGCACCGAGTTCGGCGTCGAAGTCGCGGAGGACGAGGGCGAGACGCACGTCGCCGTTTTCGACGAGGGCAAGGTCGCGGTCTCCGGGAGCGAGGACGAGCGCGAGACGATGCTCTCGGCCAACAAGGAGACCGAGATCAAACGCGGCGAGGGCCCCCGAAAGGCCGCCAAGCTGCGCCAT
>JACRDR010000391.1 GCA_016212845.1 Elusimicrobiota bacterium | reverse complement strand
GGATGTGCGCAACTGAGCCTTCTGCTGCGTGGGGATGTGGCGAGGTCACAACAACAGGGGAGCCGCCGTGTTCGCGGTCCTGCTGTCGCCGTGAAAGTGCAACTTGGGCGTTGGAGAGGGTGGTGGCCCGCTGCTAGGCTTGGCGCGCTGTAACACCGAGGGTGCCGCCCATGTTTGAACAGGAAGACACCAAGCCCGGACTCTCCACGTCCTTTGCCATTGAACAGGGACTGCGTGCCGCTTCTGAAATCGGAGACGAGCAGCTCTCCAAGGTTCCACCCGCGTTGCGTGAAGCGTTTTCCGCCACCTCATTGGCGCTGTTGTACGTGGCGGACCTCATCCAGTTGGAGCTGGGCGCCGCCGACGCCTCGTTCGCCCGCATCTATCCGGAACGGCGCGCCGAGACGAAGGGGGACGTCGCCGCCGAGGAGTTCGCTCCCGCCGCCCAAACCCGGCGTCCCTTCGCGTACCGCTTCGCCCAAACCGTCCGCGAGGGCCGGCTCGCCGCCGCCGAGCCCGCGCCGCCGGCGCCGCCGGCGGGCGCCCCGAAGTCCTCGTCCTCCAAGCTCAAGGCCGCCGCCGCGATCGCGGGCGCCGCCGCCCTGGCCGCGGTGCTGCCGCAGCTCACGCCGTACGCCTCCGTCGCCGCCGCCGCGGGCTCGGTCGTGCTCACGCTCATCGGCGTGCCGCAGATCGTCAAGAATTTCCGCGGCGGCAAGGAGAGCGTCAAAGACCTCGTCATCGCCTCGCCGCTGATCTGGTTCGCGGCGGCGACCTTGCTCTCGATCGCCTCGATCGGCCAGGGCGCGAGCTTTTATTGGAACGCGGCGAACGTCGCGGGCGTCGTCGAGAGCGGCATCGTCGTCGGGCAGATCGCCGCGCTCAAGCGCGACAAGGCCGACCTGAAGGCGACCGCGCTCACCGCGATAGCTTCGGCGGCGACGGTCGCGCTCGTCGCGACCCAGGCCTTCATGCCGCTCAAGGCGTGGGCCGACCTCTCCTTCACCGCCGCGATGGGGCTACTGTGGGTCCTCAATTGGCCGCAGATCCGCCAGAACTACAAGCTCTTCGCCGCCGAGGGACGCGCGCCCAAGGGGATCGCGCCGGCCTATCCGGCCTCGCTCATCGCCGGCAGCCTGCTGCATCTCTTCGCGGCGATCGTCGGCGGCGACATGCGCTGGGCGATGAACGCGATCATCGCGATCGTGACCGCGAGCGCGGTGCTCGCGCAGGTCTACGTCCCGCGCGCCGCCAACGCGGTGATCGGACCGCTCTCGAACCTGCAGGACAAAGTCCTCGGGCTCTTCGCTCCCGCCTCGCCCATCGAGCGCGCCTTCGGGAAGGCCGAGCTCGCGCGCTTCGCGGGGACCGACGCCGAAGGGCAGGTGGAGCGCGCGGTCGCGCGCGCCGCCGCCTTGCCCGGGAGAAGCGTGATCTTTCTCGAGGCCCCGACCGCCGCGGGCAAGTCGACGCTCGTGAAGGGCTTGGAGGCGAAGCTCGGCAAGCGCGTGCGCGCCCTCGAAGTCGACCGCTACTTCAAACCCGGCAAGGAAGTCCCGCGCGATTCCCAGGGCCTGCCCGACTTCGACCGTCCGGACGCGATGTACTTGGACCGCGTCGCCGCCGACATCCGGACGCTGCTCGCCGGGGGGAAAATCGAGCTGCCGGCCCACGACATGGCGACTTCGACGACGCGCTTCGACTCCGGGGAGTTCATGACGCTGGCCGAGGATGAGGTGCTCGTCATCGACTCCATCTTCGCGTCGCACCCGCTCCTCCGGGGAGCCGCCGAGGGACGGCCGTCGCTGAACGTGTATCTCGACGCTCCGGCGGTCGTGCGGCTCGCCCGGAGGCTCGCGCGAGACAAGGTCCAGCGCGGCAAACCGGTGGCCGACAACTTGAAGGGCTGGGCGCGGATCCTGGCCAACGAGCGGGAACACATCCTGCCGCTCAAGGCGCAGGCCGACCTCGTGCTCAATCTCATCGAGCCGAGCGAGCTCGCGGGGCTCAAGGACGCCTACCGGAAGCTTCTCGCCTCGGAAAACGAAGAGACGGCCCGCCTGCTCGAAGCGATGATCCGCGCGTCGCTGGACGCCGACGGCGTTCGCTAAGCTTCCGCGAGGAAGGGGTAGCGGTAGTCCTTCGGCGGGTCGAAGTTCTCCTTCACCGTCCGCGGCGAAACCCAGCGCAGCAGGTTCAGAGGGCTTCCCGCCTTGTCGTTGGTGCCCGAGGCCCGCGCGCCTCCGAAAGGCTGCTGCCCGACGGTGGCGCCCGTCGGCTTATCGTTAACGTAGAAGTTGCCCGCCGCGTTGACGAGCGTCTCCTGCGCCGTCCGGACCGCGCGCCGGTCGCCGGCGAACACGGCGCCGGTCAGCGCGTAGGGGGACGTCTTGTCGCAGAGCTTCAGCGTCTCGCTCCAGCGCTTGTGCGGGTAAGGCAGCACGGTGAGCACGGGGCCGAAGATCTCCTCGCAGAGCGTCTTGGCGTCCGGCTTCTTCGCCTCGACGACGGTGGGCTCGATGAACCAGCCATTCGAGTCGTCGCACTTGCCGCCGATCACGACCCGGGACTCTCCCTTCGACTTTTTCACGTAGTCGATGTAGCCCCGGATCTTCTCGAAGGCGCGCTGGTCGATGACGGAGGTCACGAGGTTGCGGAAGTCCTCGGGCGAGCCCATGCGGACGGTCGCCAGCTCGTCGGCCATGCGCTTCTTCAGCTTCGGCCACATCGTGTCCGGGATGTAGGCGCGCGAGGCGGCGGAGCACTTCTGCCCCTGGAACTCGAAGGCGCCCCGGACGAGCGCGGTCGCGACGGCGTCGAGGTCCGCGCTCTCGTGGACGACGACGAAGTCCTTGCCGCCGGTCTCGCCGACGATCCGCGGGTACGTGCGGTAGTTCGGGATGTTTTCGGCCGCCTTCTTCCAGAGCAGGTTGAAGACTCCCGTCGAGCCGGTGAAGTGGAGGCCGGCGAACTCGCGGTGCGCGAGCACCTGCTCGGAGATCGCGGCCGGGTCGCCCTGGACGAGGTTGATGACGCCGTCCGGGAGTCCCGCCGCCTTCAGGAGCTGCATCAGGAAATGCGCCGAGTACATCGCGCTGTTGGCGGGCTTCCAGACGACCGTATTGCCCATCAGCGCCGGCGCGGCCGGGAGGTTGCCGGCGATCGCCGTGAAGTTGAACGGCGTCACCGCGTAAACGAAGCCCTCGAGAGGCCGGTATTCGAGATAGTTCCAGGTGCCCTTGCTCGAGATCGGCTGCTTCGAGTAGATTTCCTCGGCGAACTTCGCGTTGAAGCGGTAGAAGTCGACGAGCTCGCAGGCGGAGTCGATCTCGGCTTGGTGCGCGGTCT
>JACRDR010000396.1 GCA_016212845.1 Elusimicrobiota bacterium | reverse complement strand
GTGGTATGCGACGGGCATGCGGCTCCTGGTCATCGCGCTCGCCCTCGCCGGGTGCGCGCCCAAGTCGGACGTCCGGCGCTGGTACGCCGAGGGCATCGAGGCGCAGCGCGCCGGGCGGTCCGCCGAGGCGCGGGCGAGCTTCGAGCGCGTCCTCGCCACCGACGCAGGCGCCGAGGGCGTCCACAACAGCCTCGCCGTGCTCGATCTGGAAGGACGCGAGGGCTTGGAGCGATTCGACTCGTCGCGGGTCGTCGGTCGGGAACTTCTCGGCCGCGTGCGCGGCGGCGGTCAGCAGCCGGTCGGCGTCGGCGACGCGCCGGGACTCGGCCGCGCGGCGCCCGGCGTCGAGATCCGCCTTCCAGCGGTCGCCCGGAACGGCGCACGCGGCGGCGGCCACGACGAGAAAGAGCGCCTTTCGATTCACGAAGCCCCATAGTAAACGTTTTTGGACCGCACATAAAGTTCACCCTTCCGCCGCCGGACCCGCGCGCGGCGGGAGCTATCCTGAAGCATGAGCCCGAGTTCCGCCGTGAGTCTCGTCCGGCGCGCGCTCTCTTCCTGGAGCGCCGACGGAGGGTCGAGGATGGGGGCCGCCCTGGCGTACTACACGTTTTTCTCGCTCGCCCCGCTCATCATGATCGTCACCGCGATCGCGGGCCTCTTTTTCGGGGAAAAGGCCGCGAGCGGCGAGGTCTTTCGCCAAATGAGCGGCGTCATCGGCCCCGACGCGGCCGGGGCGATCCAGCGCCTCGTCGCGCGCGCGAACCGTCCGGCGGCTGGAGGGGTCGCCGCCGTCGCGGGCCTCGCGACCATGGCGATAGGCGCGAGCGCGGTCGTGGGCGAACTTCAGGCCTCGCTGAATCAGATCTGGAAGAGCCGGGCCGGGGGCGGCATCCGCGCGGCGGTGCGCAAGCGGCTGGTCTCGGTCGCGATGGTGCTGGGCGTCGGCTTTCTGCTGCTCGTATCCCTGGTCTTGAGCGCCGTGGTCAACGCCGCGGTGAAGTTCTTCGGCGGCTTCGTCGGCATGCCGGACGTGCTCGTCCGGGTGGCCAACGAGGCCGCCGCGTGGATCACGGTGTCGCTCCTCTTCGCCGCCTTGTTCAAGTGGCTGCCCGACGCGCGGGTCCGGTGGCGCGAGGTGTGGGCCGGCTCGACGGCGACCGCGGCCGCCTTCATCGCGGGCAAGTATCTGCTGGCGCTCTACATCGGCCGCCGTTCGGTGACGCCGTACGGGGCGGCGGGCTCGCTCGTGCTGGTCTTGCTTTGGGTGTACTACTCGGCGCAGATCTTCTACCTCGGCGCCGAGTTCACGCGCGCCTACGCCGTGGGGGACGAGCCCGAGCCTCCGGTCCCGCCGCCCGTGCGCGTGCACCCGCACTGGCTGGAAGAGCGGCGCGCGACCTTCGATCGCCGCCTCGCGCCGCGCGACCGGCCCGACCGCCGGGCCCGCTTATAGAGGAAAGGCTGGACAGGGGCGCCGCCGTTCCGGTATAATGAACGAGCGTTCGTTCACTATGCCCGAGACCCTAGCCGCCGTAGACAACCGCCAGCGCATCCTGGACGCCGCCGCCGAGCTCTTCGGCCGCCAGGGCTTCCACGGCACCTCGACCCGGGACATCGCCAAGTCGGCCGGCGTGTCCCTCGGGAACATCTATAACCACTTCCGCACGAAGGACGAGCTTTTCGTGGAACTGCTCGAGCGCTACCGCGAGGAGTACTTCCGCCCCGACCAGCCGCTCGCGGTAGCGATGGCCTCCGGCTCCTTCCCCGACAACGTGGAGGAGATCGGCCGCGCCAGCCGCGAGACCGTCCGCCGGTTCGCTCCTTATATGAGGCTGATCTACGTGGACGTCGTGGAGTTCGACGCCGCCCACGTAGGGCCGGTGTTTCGCGCGATGCGCGACCGCTACACCGCGCTGCTGAAGAGCCAGGGCGTCGACAAGAAGCGCTTTCGCGTCGACCCCGTCGCCGCGCTCATGATGACGACCTGGGGATTCTTCACCTATTTCATCACGGAAAAGCTGTTTGGAGTGCAGCGCCATTACGGGATGTCCGACGACGAGGTGATCCGCCTCTTCGCGACGGTCATCCGCCACGGCGCCCTGCACGGGAGAGAGGCATGAGATTCGACGATAAGGTCGTGGTCGTGACGGGCGCGGCGCAGGGCATCGGCAAGGCCGCCTGCCGCCGTTTTCTCGAGCAGGGCGCGAAGGTCGCGCTCTGGGACCTAAACGGCGAGAAGCTCGCGGCCGCCGCGGCCGAACTCGATCCGACGGGCGGGCGCGTGCTGACCGTGACGGTCAACGTCGCCGACCGCGCCTCCGTCGACGCCGCGGTCAAAGCGGTGCTCGGCCGCTGGGGCGCGATCGACGTCTTGATCAACAACGCCGGCATCACGCGCGACGGCATGCTGCACAAGCTCGATCCCGAGGATTTCGACCGCGTCGTCGACGTGAACCTGAAGGGAGTGTTCCACTGCGGCCAGGCCGTCGCGAACACCATGCGCGAGCGCGGACGGGGCGCCATCGTGAACACCGCCTCCGTGGTGGGCGTGTTCGGCAACGTCGGCCAGACCAATTACGCCGCCGCGAAGGCCGGCGTCATCGGCATGACCCGCACCTGGGCCAAGGAACTCGGAAGACGGGGCGTGCGCGTCAACGCGGTCGCGCCCGGATTTACCGCCACCGACATGCTCGCCTCGGTGCCCGAGAAGGCGCTCGACTCGATCCGCGAGCGCACGCCGCTCGGCCGGCTCGGAAATCCGGAGGAGATCGCCAACGCGTACCTCTTCCTCGCCTCCGAGGAGGCGTCCTACGTCACCGGCGCCGTGCTCGGCGTCGACGGCGGGCTGGTTCTCTAATGCCCCGCATCGCCGGGACGGGCATGTACCTGCCTAAGAAGCAGGTCTCGAACGAGGAGTTGTTCGAGCGCTTCGGCCGCGAGAAGCTCGCCGACACGCTCAGCCGCATCGGACACGGCGCGCGGTATCACTCCGCGCCCGCCGAGAACGCCGGCACGCACGCGATCGCCGCGTCGCGCGCCGCGCTCGAGGACGCGAAGGTTTCCGCCGAAGAGCTCGACCTCCTCATCGTCGCGACCGACACGCCGGCCTTTCTCTCGCCGGCGACCGCCTCCTACGTTCAGCACGAGCTCGGCGCCAAGCGCGCGGGCACCTTCGACGTGAACTGCGCCTGCGCGGCCTTCGTGACCGGCGTGGACATCGCGGTCAAATACGCGCATTCCGACCCGCAGTACCGGACGTCGCTCGTCGTCGGCACCTACGCGATGAGCAAGTTCCTCGACCCGAAGGACTCGGGCACCTACCCGCTCTTCGGCGACGGCGCGGGCGCGGTCGTCTTGCGCCGCGAGGACGGTCCGCGCAGCTTCCTGGCCTCCACCTTGATCGCCGACGGCGCGTACTGGGACTACATGGGCATCTACGGCGGCGGCTCGGCCGAGCCTGCCGCGCCGGAGCTCGTCGCCTCCGGCCGCCAGCACGTGCGCATCCAAAAGCGCTTCTCGCCGAGCTTGAACCTTGACGCCTGGCCCGGACTCATCCGAAAGACTCTCGGCAAATGCGGTCTCTCCACGGAGGACGTCGCGCTTTTCGTCTTCACGCAGATCCGCCTCTTCACCATTGAGGAGGTCATGAAGTCCTTCGGCCTGCCCTTCTCGCGGACGCACGTCGTCATGGACAAGTGGGGCTACACCGGCTCCGCCTGCGTGCCGATGGTGCTCCACGACGCGCTCGCGCAGGGCAAGGTGAAGCGCGGCGAGAACATCGTCCTGTGCGCCTCCGGCGGCGGCTACGCCATGGCGTGCCTGGCGATGAAGTACTGAGGCGCGATTAGGACCAAAGTTCCGCCGCAGGGGCCCGAAGGACAGCCGTTCCCGAGCCCCGCCCGGCGCTATGATCTTCGGAGGCCCATGATTCCCGGCATCTTGGCGGCGGCCCTCGCCGCGTCCGTCTCCGCTCAGACGGTCCGATCCATTCCCGTCGTCGTCCCGACTCCCGTCGGGGCCGCGGGCGCCGCGCCCGTCGTGCCTTCGATCGCGCCGTCCCTCGCGCCTTCGCTCGCGCTCCAGCCGTTTAGGCCTCTCCAACTCGCGCCCACGGCGGGCCTCCGCGCCCGAGCCGCCGCTTCGAGCGATCGTCCCGGCGGCTGGACGTCCGGCCTGTTCGAAAGCCCGGTCGACGGTCTGGAAATCCACTACCGCTCCCACGGCCCGAACCGCGGCAAGCCCCGGATCTTCGTCGGCGGCATGGCGCTCGCCCAAAGCTTCGAATCCTACTTCCGCACCCAGCTTCCCGAGCAGCGCCAATACGAGCTCACGCTCCGCGGTTTGGCCCCGACGAAGTGGTCCAAGGCGCCCGACCAGCTCGACGCCGACGCGCGCGACTTGGGCCGCATGATCGTCGCCGCCGCGCGCGAGACCGGCGCCTCCTCGCTCGAGCTCGTCGTACACTCGTATTCCGCCTTCGCCTTCCAGCGCCTGCTGCAGCTCGACGACGCGGAGTCCCGCGAGGCGCTCGCGCTCCTGGCCGGAAGCCGCGTGATCTGGATCGCGGCGACCACGCATTGGAAGGGCAGCGAGTCCCAGCTCATGGAACTCATGGGTCCGCAGTTCGTTCTCGCCTTGGAGAACGCGAAGCTTCAGGCCGCCTACCTGGACTCCATGGACCGGATCGCGGACCGGATGCGGGCGATCGCCGACGGCAATCCGTGGATGCGGGCTCAGGCCGAGGCGTGGATCATAGCGTGGGAGGCCCAGCGCGCGGCGTTCATTTACGCCGCCGGCGAGGCGAGCGCCCAGCTCATGCAGCGGCATCTCGAGGACCGCTGGACGCCCGACATCGACCCGATCCGCCGCGAGCTGCACGACGCGGTCGCGCGCGAGTCCAACGAGCTCGGCTGGCGCGAGGCCGCGCTCCGCCGCATGCTCGCGAGCCTGCCGCTCGATTTCACGACCGCCGACGCCGACCGCCTGCGCGGCCTGGGCATCCGGCTCGAGCTTCTGCACGCCAAAGACGACCAGTTCATCCCCTGGAAGGCGGAGCGCTTCGTGCTGCGCGCGCTCGGGATCGATGCGCCGGAGAGGACGCCCAAGCCCGGCGAGGTCCTGCGCGACGCGTCGGGCCTCGTTTCGGTGCGCGTCGTCGACGGCGACCACTACTTCCCGCTCAAGCGCCCCGGAGCGTTCCGCGAGTTCCTCGATCCATGATCCGTGAGAGAGACGTCGACGACCTGACGACCGGAGGCGGCCTCGACCCCGAGGCGCCGCTGCTCGTCGCTCCGGGCACGCCCCGCTGCGCCGGGCCGGTGCCGGGGATGCTCGTCGAAGGCGAGCTGCCGCAGGACGCCCGCGCGAAGTTCGTGCTGCGGATCCCCGAGCGCTGGAACGGCTCGCTCGTCGTCGCGGGCGCTCCGGGACTTCTCGGCGAGCGGAGCCTCGATCTCTACTGGTCCGATTTCTGCCTCAGCCGCGGCTTCGCGTTCGGGTGCACCGACAAGGGCGCGCGAATCTCCTTTGAGAACGGCGCGATCCGCCTCCCCGAGGGGCCCGAGTGCCGGATCGAACGGTGGTATCCCCGCCTGCGCGCGCTCGCCAGCCTCGGCGCGGGCCGCTGCCGCGAGCGCTTCGAGCGCGCGCCCGACGCGATCTACGCGGTCGGCGTCTCGAACGGCGGCTACCTCGCCCGCTGCGCCGTCGAGCGCGATCCGGAGATCTTCGCGGGCGCCGTCGACGTCTCGGGAGTCCTGTGGCGCGCGGACGCGCCCGCCCTTCTGCGGGACCTTCCGTGCCTGTTGTCCTCCGAGGATTCGTCCCCGCTCGCCGCCGAGTATCGCGTTTTTTGGCGGCTGACGCTGCAGAGCCTGCTCTCCGATCTCGACCCCGAATACTCCGGCAAGCTCGAGGACTACGACGTCCGGCTCCGGCCCGAGGCCGCCGCACGCGTGCGAGCCGTTGAAAACACGGGGCGCTTGCGGCGTCCGCTGATCTCGATCGCGGGCGGACGCGACCCGCTCGTGCCGGCGCCCGCGCACGCGGTCGCGTACGCGGCGCTCGTCAAAGAGGCCGGCTGCGGCGACCTGCACCGCCTGCGCGTCGTCGCGAACGGCTCGCACGTCGACGGCGACCGCGCCCGCCACCCGTGGGCCGAGCCGCTTTTGCCGCACGCCCACGAGGCGTTCCTCCAACTCACCGCGCTCGTCGCCGCATGATCTCCCGGATCGAGTCGTTCCCGCGCTCGCGCGTCGCGCTCTACGACGACGAGGATCGCGCCCACACCTACGGCGACCTCTCCATCCTCGCGCGCCGGGCTCATGGCTGGCTCCTGCGCCGCGGCCTGGCCCCCGGCGACCGCGTGGCGACCTTGGCTTACGGCACCCCGGAGCACGTCGCGTTGTTTCTCGCGTGCCAGCGGGCCGGCGTCACCCTGGTCCCGCTCAACTGGCGTCTATCGAAGCCCGAGCTCGATGCGATCCTGTCCGACTGCGCTCCGCGGGCGATCCTGCTCGACGACGCCGCGAATAACTTAAGCCTGGGGTCTGACCCCAGGCTTAAGTTATCGGCGGAGATCGGCAGGAGCTGCCAGGTCTCGTGGACCGGCGACGAGCCCGGCCCCGAGGCGATCCCGCTGATCCTTTATACGTCCGGCACGACCGGCAAGCCCAAGGGGGCGATGCTCTCCAACCGGATGCTCGCGGCCAACGTGCTCCAGACGAATTCGGCCTGGGAGCTCGCCGAGACGGACTCCACCGTCACCGCGGCGCCGTTCTTTCACACCGGCGGCTGGAACGTGCTGACCTTGCCTCTCTTGTGCGCCGGCGGGAACGTCACCTTGCTCAAGCGCTTCGACGCCGCCCGCGTCGCGAGACTCGCGGCGGCCGGACGCGCGAGCGTCCTCTTCGGCGTGCCGACGATGTTCGAGGCGCTCTTGGCCGAGGGCCTGACGGGCCCGCGCTTCGTCATCTCCGGCGGCGCGCCGTGCCCCGAGCCGCTCATCCGCGCCTATCTCGAGCGCGGCGTCGCTTTCCGCCAGGGCTTCGGCATGACCGAGGCCGGGCCGAACTGCTTCGTCTTCCCGGCGGGTTCGGAGCTCTCGAAGCTCGGCTCCGTCGGCCGTCCGATGCCCGGCACCGAGATGCGGCTGGCCGACGACGGCGAGCTCTTCATCCGCGGCCCGCATCTTTTTTCCGGTTATCTGGGCCGCCCCGAGGAAACCCAGGCGGCGCTTCTCGACGGGTGGGTGCGGACCGGCGACCTCGCCGCGCGCGACGCCGACGGGTGTTTCCGCATCCTGGGGCGCAAGAAGGACATGTACATCTCCGGCGGCGAGAACGTCTACCCCGGCGAGGTGGAGATCGCGCTCGCGGAGCATCCGGCGGTGCAGGACGCGTCCGTCGTCGGCGTGCCGGACGCGAAGTGGGGAGAAGCCGGCGTCGCCTTCGTCGTGCCTAGGCCCGAGCGCCCCGTGGACCCCGCCGAGCTGATGTCCTTTCTCGACGGCCGTCTGGCGCGCTTCAAGCGCCCGCGCGAGATCCGAGTCCTCGACGCGCTCCCGCGCAACGCCATGGGCAAAGTCCAAAAGCCCGCGCTGCGCGCGTTGTTGTCCTAGCGCGTCTTCGCCGGCCGCGGCGGCAGCAGCGCGTCCAAGTCCGCTTCCCGCAGCGTTTCCTTTTCGCGCAGCGCCTGCGATAGGCGGTCGAGCACGGGCCGGTTCTCGGTGAGAAGCGTTCGCACCCGCGCGTGCTGCTCATCGAGGATGCGCTGCACTTCCTGTTCGATGAGGTTCTGTCGCCGCTGGCTCTGCGCCCGCCCGACGTTCGGCCGTTCTCCGTCGGCG
>JACRDR010000045.1 GCA_016212845.1 Elusimicrobiota bacterium | reverse complement strand
CGTCCTCCTGCGCGCCTCGACGGAGCGGCTCGAAGCGAAGGCGCTCGCTCCCCGCCAGGGCGCGCCCGAACTCTCGCGCCTATATGAGGAAGGGCCGGCGCCCGAGGCCCCCGCCGCCGGCAAGCCCGCCACCCTGCGCGGCGCGCTCGGCAAGGCGCTCGGCGCGCTCAACCGGCGCTCTTCCGGCGCGATACTCGCGTGCGCCGCGGACCTCCTCGAGTCGACCAGCGTCTCCGGCGCGAGCGACGGCTTCCCGCCGGGCTTTTTCCACGCGCGGCGCCGCCCTCAATGCCGTCTCGTGCCCGCCGGCGGCATCTGCGAGGACGCGATGGGAGGGCTCATGGCGGGCGCGTCGAGCTACGGCGCCCACATCGGGGTGACGAGCTCGTACTCCGCCTTCATCGCCGCGCTCGAGCACGTGCCCGCGCGCCTGCACGCGATCGGCCAGGCCTCGACCGGCCGGCCCGCCCGGACTTGGATCATGATCAACGCCCACGCCGGCCCGATGACCGGCGAGGACGGTCCGACGCACGCCGACCCGCAGGCGCTCCAGCTGCTCCAGGGCAACTTCCCGCCGGGCGCGCTCGTGACGCTCACTCCGTGGGAGCCGGCGGAGGTCTGGCCGCTCCTCCTCGCGGGCTTGCGGGCGCGTCCGGCGGTGCTCGCGCCGTTCGTGACGCGTCCGGCGGTGACCGTGCCCGACCGGGCCGCGCTTCGCCTCCCGCCGGCCGCGGAGTCGGCGAAAGGCGTCTACGCGTGGCGGCGCGCGGAAGGAGCCCCGACGGTGGTCCTGCAGGGCTGCGCGGTCGCGACCGTCTTCGCCCGGGACGTCCTGCCGCGCCTCGAGAAGGAGTCGGTGCGCCTGAACGTCGTCTACGTCTCCTCGGCCGAGCTCTTCGACGCCCTGCCGGAGGCGGAGAGGCGCGAGCGCTATCCCGAATCCTGGGCCGCGCGGGCGATGGGCCTCAGCGATTTCACGCTCCCGACGCTGCATCGCTGGATCCGTTCCGACGAAGGGCTCGCGCGCTCGCTCCACCCCTTCGCGAAAGGCCATTTCCTCGGCAGCGGCGACTGGGAGCGGGTCCTAAAGGAAGCGGGGCTCGACGGCGACGCTCAATTCGAGGCCGTCCGGTCCTGGGCCAACGCCTGAAAGAACGCTGAAACTCCCCCCGCGCGCCCTCGGCAAGTCCTGGAAAACGCGGCGTTTATCGCGTTGCGGGGAATTTGCTTGGCCGCGCCGGGCCGCCGCGGCTATCCTCGCGGCATGGAACGAAAAGCGCTTCGCCTCACCCTGTCGGGAGCCGCCGTCCTCTTGCTGCTCGCCGGAACCCTAGGCGCGGAGGCCGCGCCGGCGAGGTTCCGGCTCAGGTCCAAGGCCGCTCGCCGGACGGCGATTCGCGCGGACTCCCGCCTTTCTCCCATTACGCTTCGCGGCCGCTTCGGCGCGCCCGCTCACCCAAGCGCCAAAGGCATTTCTTGCGAGGACAGCTACCCGCCTCTCACCGGGGGCGTCATTCGCGAAGAGCTCCACGATCTCGTGCGCGATACCAACAAGCCCCATTGGTTCGCCTACGGTCCCAACCAGGCGGTCAGCTACGCCTTCACCGCCCAGGCCGGAGGCTTCAACACGAACGAGGGCACGGCGGCCCGCCGGACGTCCACCCTCATCACCGTGTCGGAGACCCCCTGCGATTTCGATTACGAAAAGGCGCTGGCCGGGATCGACCGGGGCCCCACCGCGCCGAAGGGCGTCTGGGATGCTTGCCGCATCTACAACGTCGGCCCGGGCGGCGCGATCAACATGCTGCTCGAGGGCCAAGTCTTGCCCCCTGGCACGTCGCCGATCCCCTATTGCTGGCTGAAGCCGGGCAAGACGTATTACTTCAACATCCGCTCGTTCCAGGCGGACGACACGTTCGATCCGAACCATGCCGCCCAGAAAAGCGATTACCGGGATTCCTGCGCCGAGGACGCGAAGAACTTCGGCTTCGGCCCCGGCCTCAAGTGCGGAGGCATCTGGCAGTTCGTGGCGGCGGACTCCGGCGTCCGCCTCCCTTGAAGCACCGGCCTAACGCGCCCTGAGCGGCGGCCCGAGAGCGGGCCGCCGCCCGAGCCTCTTCAACCGGGCTTGACCGCGAAAAGACGCGGCTGCCCGACGATCAGAGAACCGTCCTCCTCGATTACGCGGGTCACGGCGACGTGCTCGCCCGGATCCTCGGCGGACCAGTCGAACCACCAGTGACCGTCTTCCTTCCGGCAGGGCTGCCACGGGCCGTCGTCGATCGACAGCCGGACCTCCCGGGAGTCCGCCGGGGCGGTGATCCGGATGCTGTAGGGCCCCGAGTTGATCTCTTGGCCCGGCTGCGGGTAGTCGATTCCCAGTTCCTTCAAGTGCGTCTGTAGCATTGCCATTCCTCCTCTATCTGCGCCTCCGAAGCGGCGCGAACAGACAGGGTCAGGCGGTATCCTAGATTTATGAGACGTACTCCCGGTGCCGGGCGCGTAACGATACTCCTACCGGCTCGTGACGCCGCGGTTCGGCGCGGGGCAGAGGCATCGAAAGTCCGCTGACCGCCGGTCATGGCTGGGTTCCCTTCATCTCAGCATCGTCCACTCCGAAGCCCTGCCTTCTCCCGCCTCCGAAAAGCCCTTCGAAGAAATCGCTGAAGCCGGAGAAGTCTTCCTGCCCCCCCGGCCGGAATTCGTAGGCCGGTCCCTCTTCGGTCGCGCGACATCATCCGATGTCGCATGATCTGCGTACAGGATAACCTCGCTTAGCGGTCTATCTTGCTTCCGGCATCCGAATGAAGAGGCTCTGAAGGCGCTTCAAAATCTGCAGCGCGAATCGACGCGAATCACGCCCCCTTGCGCGATAGTCTTGCTGTCGCTACAATCCCGGAGCAATCGCGCAATTGAAATTTTGGAGGTCTCATGTCCTCTTCATCGAACAGGTTTAGCCCCGCTTTCCTCCTGGCCCTGATTTTGACCGCGGCGCATGCTTGCAGACCCGCGCCCTCCCAGGCCTTCATGATCCCAAAGCCAAACTCAGCCGAGTTCAAAGGCTACCTGAATGTGTTTCGTCCTGAGGAGAAAATGGTGGGTTCACGGCCTGGAAGGTGACGGGACTATACACCAACGACGGCCATTGCAGCCCGTAGCGCTAAGGCCCGATCGAATCGGCCTGGAATTTTGCCATATACGGCCGATAGACCGCGGCCGCCTGCAGCGCTTTCGCGGTGCCGCGGCGGCGCCCGCTTCGCCGCCGTCCGTCGCGGCTGGAGACGGCGGCGGAGGCGCGCGTCAGGGGCGTCGAAAGTCCCCTGATCGCCGCGACGAGAGATCCGCGTCCAGCTCTCGCTCCAGCTCGTCGAGGCGAGCCACGAGATCGACGATGATCGAGCCGGCCAGGATGTCGATGTCCAGCCCCCGGCAGATTCGCTGCAACCGTCTCACCTTGGCCGATTGGGAAGGAGAGACTTCCAGCCGTCCGGGTTCGGGCTCCCTCAACTCCACGGCGCCGCATTCGAGACACCGCTCGAGGAACGAGGCCTCCACGCGCGCGAGGTCGGCCCAAGACTCGAGCTGTTCTCGGCGAAAGCTCATGGCTGGGCTCCCTTCATCTCCCGGTACAGCCGTTCCATGCGGCCGTCGGCCGACTCCGGGATGTCGATCCGGACCACGACGTACAGGTCTCCTCGGGAATCCACTTCCTTGCCCAGCCCCTTTCCGGGAACCCGCAGCGCGCGCCCGGCATGGGTTCCGGCCGGGATCTTGATGCGAAGCGCGCCTTCCAAGGTCGGCACCGACGCCTCCCCTCCCAACGCCGCCGTCCACGGCATTACCGTGACCACGGTTTCGAGGTCGCTTCCGGACACCTTGTACCTGGGATGAGGCCGCAGCCGGATCCTCAGGTAAAGATCCCCCGCCGCCCCTCCGCCCGGCGCCGAGCCGCCTTGCCCCCGCAGACGAAGCTTCGTGCCGTCGACGATGTGCCGCGGCAGATGAGCCGTGATCGTCCTCTCCCGCTGCGTTTCGCCGACGCCGCCGCAGGCGGGGCAAAATCCCCTCCCTTTCCGGCCCGAACCGCCGCAGGACGGACAAAGGACCGGCGTCATGATGGAGAGGCGCTTCTCGCCTCCGCGTAGGGCCTCTTCGAGCGATAGCGGCAGTTCGGCCTCCACGTCCTGCCCTCTCTTGGGACCCGAACGCGAGGCATCGTCCACCCCGAAGCCCTGCCTTCCCCCGCCTCCGAAGAGCCCTTCGAAGAAATCGCTGAAGCCGGAGAAGTCTTCCTGCCCCCCCGGGCGGAATTCGTAGGCCGGTCCCCCTCCGGTCGCGCGCGGGCCGGCGTCGAATTCAGGTGTGTCTCCGGGTCCTAATTGATCGTATTTGGCTTTCTTCTTGGGATCGGAGAGGACCTCGTAGGCCTCATTGAGTTCCTTGAACCGGCTTTCCGCCTGGGCCTTGTGCCTTTCAGGCTTAAGATCGGGATGATGCTCCCTGGCCAAGCGCCGGTATGCCCGCTTGATATCGTCGGCGGAGGCGTCCTTCTTCACGCCCAACGCCGCGTAATAGTCCTTATATTCGATCGCCATGGTCTGGGCTCCGACGTTCCGCTGCACGAGCCAAAGCGAGGAGCCCGGCGTTCCATCCCACCGGGCCCCACATCCAGTATACATCTCTGAAGGATCCTTCCGGGCCGGGTCACGGCTCGCCGAGATCCAGGACCCGCCGCGCGCCGTTCGATACCGCCGAGGCGGCGTCCGCTCGCTCGACCCGGTCCGCGACCATTTGCAGGACGACCTTGGCCGCCATGGGGAGCGGCATGGCTCCCAGATTCAAGACCGCGTCGTAATGGACCGGATCGGCGACATCCGCCGAGAAATATCGCCTCACGAGCCGATCGCGGGACCGGTCGAGGTCCCGCATCTTCGCCGCGACGTCCGTTTCCTCCAGACCGCAGCGCTTTCGAACGGCGGCGAGCCGGATCTCCTTCGGCGCGACGAGCCGAATATGGACGCCCCCTTCCAAGCGCCGGGTGACCCAGCGGCCCGCCCGGCCGACGATGATCGCCTTCCCGCCCTCGGCCAGGCCGCGGATCGTCTTGAAGATCTTCTTGAACACGGTCGCTTGCGGGGAAACCCCGACCACCGATTGGGCGAGGAACTCCTCGAACGGGGAGCGGTACTGCTCGTCGATCAACGCCTCGGCGAGCACCGAAAGCTTCGGGTCGCTCGCGACGATCTCGCACAATTCATCGTCGAAAGCGTGCCAGCCCTGGAACAGCTCTCTTCCGTCCCGAGCCATCTCCGCCAAGACGGCGTCGGCGAGGGAGCGTCCGCCCGCGCCCGCTTGCCGGGAAATCGTGATGAACGGACGAGGCCGTCGCGCCCGGGCGCGCTCCTTATCGACTAATTGGGCCTGGAGATAGTTCGCGAGCCTTCCGATGTCCGCCATGGCGCCTCCTAGACGGGAACCATACCAAAGCGCCTTTGACCTTTTGCCTGTCGCCGGGCAACGACTCTGCGACGTCGCCCGTCATGCCGTCTCCACCTCGCGGACGCCCCCCTGTCGCATCGCGCTCCTACAATGGAGCCGTATGGCGCTGCCCTTATTTTTTCGCCGACGCCACTCGGCCGCCGCCCAAGGAAGCCGGACCCCAGGACGAACGGCGCGAGCACGCCGGCGCAGGCCACGGCCAAGGATGCCGGGCCTACCTTCAAGAGCTGCGACAGGTCGCTGTTGATGCCCGTCTCGAAGAGCAGGAGGATGACGCCGAACTCGGCCATCAGGGTCAACGCCGGATCGTCCGGATGAAAAAAGCCGAAGAACCCGATGCCGAGCACGACT
>JACRDR010000395.1 GCA_016212845.1 Elusimicrobiota bacterium | reverse complement strand
GTCGAGCTCGGGCTCGCGCACGCGCTCGTAGCGCGAGCGCTTGAACTTGAAGCGGAGCTTGTCGAATCCGCCGCCGGAGTTCCCCACCCGGTACTCGAGCCCGGAGTTCCTCGGGTAGCGGCCCGTCTCGGCGGCGGTCCAGGTGGCGAAGAGGAGGTCGGCGCTCCAGCGGGGGTCGCCGAGCGTCTCCCACTCGGGGTTTTTCTCGATCCGGATCGCGTCGGTCGGGCATTGGCGGACGCAGTAGCCGTAGCCGAAGACGCCGTCGGGGCCGACCGGGTGCGCGGTCTCGCACGCGGCGCCGATGCAGCCGAAATCATCGGGGATGCCGAGCTTGAGCGTGCCGGGTTTTCGTTGGTGCACGTCGTAGGGGCAGGCCGGGAGGCAGAGGCCGCAGTCGACGCAGTCCTTCGTGTAGCGCACGCGCCACTTCGGCACCTTGCGCCACTCCTCGTGCGGGACCAGGACGGGCTTGGGGAGCTCAGCCATAGTTCGGGTCGTACTCCTTGCGATTCGGGGCCGTGAAGAGCTCGAGGAACTCCCGCTCCAGCTCCGAGTAGAACAACGCGCGGCCCTCCTCCCCCTGCATGCGGCGCGCCTCGCGCAGCCCCATCGCGCCCATCACCTCGAGCAATTGGTCCCGCCAGGAGTTCAGGAGGTTGCGCAGCCGCCGCCGCGCCCACGCGGGGTCGGCGGCGGAGGGCGGCTCCCAGCGCCCGCGGGCGGCGTCGAAGCGCTTCATTCCGAGGGCGATCAGCCACGCGACGTCGAGGCCGACCGCGTCGGCGCCGCAGAGCATCGCTTTCGGCGCGTGCTCGGCGCGGACGACGCCGCCCGACGCGAGCACCGTCATCTCGTCGCGGAGGCCCGCCGACACCAAAGCCCGCTCGACCTCGCGGATCGCGTCGACCAAGTGCCGCTCCGGCCGGTCCGCCCAGCGCGCGTGCGGCGTCGCGGCGAGATGGACGACGCCGGCGCCAGAGCGGGCCGCCTCCACCGCGCGCTCGGCGGCGCCCGCCGAGGCCGGGAGCAGGACGGAGACCACGACGTCGGCGGCGGAGAGCACCGTCTCGATCTCGCGGGCGACTTCCGCGGAGTCGCGCAGCTCCACGAGCGAAAAGCCCTTATAGCGCGACGGGTCGGCGGTCGCGGGCGCGCTCAGGCGCACGCCGCCGGCGGCGGCGAGCTTGAAATCCTCGTCGAGCACGAGCAGCCCGCCGGCCTCCCCGGCGACGGAGGCGAGCGCCGATACGTACTCCTTCCGGGCCTCGAGGGGCGGCGTGAAGGGCGGCGGCAGGAAGACGAACGGCAGCGCCAAGCGGGTTTCGGGAAACAGCCGCGTGCGGACGCGCCCGTCGAGGTCGAATTCCAGCTTCTTTGGTTTTCGCCCGAGCGAGACCTCGGTCGAGATCGTCTCGCGGCCGTGGATGCCGTCGCGGGTCGGCCGGACGATCTCGGACATGTCGGTCCAGATGCCGTCGAAGCCCGGCCCGGCGAACGGGCCGCGGTAGCCGGAACCCGACACCGGGACGCGGCCGGTCTCGGCCTCGTATAGGAGGGTCTCGATCAGCTCCGGCGGATGATAGGCGTCGCCGAGCTTCGCGAACTCCGCGTGCGGGCGCAGCTCCAGCGCGGCCTTCGGGCACTCGTTGACGCAGCGGTGGCAGCCGACGCAGCGCTCGTGCGCGGGCTCCGCCATCTTTGTGAAGTCGAGCGGCGCCGGCTCGCGGCCGTGGACGCCGTAGACGCAGGCGGCGGCGCAGAGCCCGCAGCCGACGCAGCGGTCGTAGTCGCGCTTCACCTCGATCCGCGGCGTCTCGCCGGAGAGCGGCGCTTTTTCGATCTCGAGATGGAATCGCTGGAACATCAGGGCCTCGCGGGGACCTCGCGCTCGACGATGTAGCCGCGGCGCAGCAGGCGGCGATAATCCTCCGACGCCTCGACGCCGGCGACGAAAGCCTCGATCGCCTTCGCCGGCTTCCCCCCCGCCTGCTTCGCCGCGCGTTCCTCGAGGTCGCGCCAGGCGGGCACGAGGTCGAGGGTGCTCTGGCAGACCGCGGTGCACGCGCCGCAGTGCATGCACGAGTGCAGAAGCTCGACGTCCTTCGTCGAAAGCTTCAATCCCTGGTCCATCGCGAGCGCGAGCCCGAGCTTGCCGCGCGCGGTCGTGCGCTCGTCGCGCGTCGCGAGATACGCGGGACACACGGGGAGGCAGAAGCCGCAGTTGACGCACTCGCGCGCGGCGCGGTTGAGCGCCGTGCCGGTGTCCTTGGGCCCGGGGCCCGTCGGCAGCAGGCCCGCGAGGAGGCCGGCGAGCCTAAACACCCACGGCTTGTCCTCGATCCGGGGGATGAGCCAGCGCGCGGCCTTCCAGTGCGACGACGGCTTCAGCCACGACGTCAGGCGCGTGCGGAAATCGAAGAACTTGCCCGGGTTGAAGAGACCCTTCGGGTCGAGGCGGCGCTTCGTCTTCGTCAGCGCGGCCAGGCGCTCGGCGCCGAACTTCCGGTCGACGAACGGCGTGTTGTAGGTCCCGACGTGGTAGAGGCGGCCGCCGAACTGCTCCACGCCGACGCGGTCCATCGTGAACACGAGCGCCAAGCGCGCGAAGAACTCGTTGGAGGCCGCGGGCGCGCGGAAGGAGGCGATGACGACCGACTCGCCGGGTCCGGCCGCGTTCGCCTCGATCGAAAGCGCGACGCCGGACTGGCGCGCGAGCGCCTCGAGCGTGGCGGCGTACCGGTGCGCCTGCGCGTCGGGGACGGCGAGCTCGCTGCCGAGGAACGCCTCGTCCGCGCGCTTGCCCTTGAGCGGATAGAAGCGCTCCTGCCACAGATACGCGCCCGCGTGCGCGGCCGCCTCTTTGCGCCCTTGGCCGCGGACCCAGTCGCGCAGCGCGAGCCAGTGCTCGCGGCTCTCGGCGTAGAGCAGGACCGCCGGCGCGCCGCTCACGAGGCCGCGCTCGCCCAGGCCCGACTGCTTCGCCTGCATGCGCGACTTGAAGGTCTCGTTGAAGTGCCGCATGCGTTCGGCGTTGTAGATCGAGGCGTGCAGGACCTCCGGCCGCGCGCGCGCTTCGACGTAGAGCTTCCAGGCGTCGGAGGGATCCTTGCACTCGACCGCGAGCGGGTACTCCCCCTCGGGCTTCGGGCGGATGCGCAGCGTCACCTGCAGCAGCAGGCCCATCTGTCCCTCGGTCTGGAAAAACGCGTCGAAGTCGGCGTGGTTGGGCTCGAGGTCTAAGACGACGCCGTCCGCGACGACCGCCTTGAGCCGGGTCACCTGCGAGCGCAGCGGGCCGAACTTGTGCGTGAGCATGCCGCAGCCGCCGGTCTGCACCCAGCCGCCCACGGTCGAGTACCACGAGGACGGATAGCTGCCGATCGCGCACTCGCGCTCGGCCAGGAAAGCGGAGAGGTCCGACCAGCGCACGCCCGCGTCGACCGTGACGGTCCCCTTGTCGGGCTCGAAGCGCCTAATCGACTTGAGGAAGCACGCGTCGACGACGAGGCCGCCCAAGATGGGGACGCTTTGCCCGAAGGCGGTCGAGCCGGCGCCGCGCGCGACGATGGGGACGCCCTGGGCGTACGCGTCGCGGACGGCGGCGACCGCCTCGTCTTCGGTTTGGGGTAAGACGACGTCGAAGTCCCGGGAGCTGAAAAGCCAGCGAAACAGGGGAGGCACGTCGCCCTGGTCGCGTCCGTAGAGCCGCCGGAGGCTTTCGTCGGTCGACACCGGGGGCCAACATACCAAATTGGCCCGAAAGGCCCAACGGCTTTAGGCCTGTTTTTCCGGCAGAAATCGGCCAATGGGCCCACCGCTTGGACGGCTTGGCGGCACATACTTCCGCTGGATGAACCCGGCGTCGCTCCTCGCCTTGGCGGCCCTAGCCTGGACCGCGGAAATCGCCCCCGTGCCCGTCGTCGTAGGTCCGGTTCCGGTCGCGCCGGTCGCGGGCGCGGCGTGGACCGCGCCGGTCCCGTCGCCGGCGGCCTTCCCCCTCGCGCTGCCCGTCGCCTTGCCCGCCGCCGCGCCGCGTTCGCCGACGCTTCTTCAGCGGTTGGGCGCGCTCTTCGGCGGAGCGAACCGCTCGCCGCACGCGCTCGCGGTCGAGCACCTCGCCGCCTTCGAGTCGCTCCAGCAGGTGCACGGGAAGCTCGCCGCCGGCGAGCGGCAGGCGGCGCTCGACGATTTGGACCGGCTCTTCACCGGCAAACGCGCGCGCGATTGGTACGCCGGGAACCCCGACTACGCGCATTATCGTGCCCAAGGCTTCGCCTACTACCGCCACGCCGAGCGCTTGGTCATGGCGGACTACGAAGCCGGCGTCGCCCGGGCGGTGGACCCGGCGCTCCTCTACTCCGCGAAGGCCGCGCCCGTCTTCGGCCACTCCTACCGCGAAACCGAGCTCCAGGAAAAGGACGCGCCCTGGTGCGCCTATCACGCGCTCCTCAACGCGATCCGGGCCTCGTCGGGCTTCGGCGAGCCGTTCGACGTCCGCGCGCTCGTCGGCTTCGCCAAGCGCCTGCTCGACCGCAACGTCGTACCGACGCACGACGACTTCAGCCTGGGCCAGGTCGAGGCGGCGATGGGCGTCCGCCTGCGCGTGCGCGCGTCGCACGGGCTCTCCGACGACAACGTGGACGACGTCGCGCGCGCCCTGGGCGGCGCCGCGCGCGCCGACGGCTTCCCGTCGACGGAGGCGGAGCTGCTCGACTCGTTCGCGCGCGGGGAGGAACGGCTCCTCGGGTTCCGCTTCTTCCACGCGAGGTTCCCGCTGCCCGAATCCGTCCGCCAGGAGCACGGGCACGACTACGAGGTTCTCGGCCACGAAGGCTATCTCCTCGGCGCCTTCCCCCACGCGGGCCGCTGGTACTACATGGTGCAGGACTCGGGCGTCGGCCGGACGACGTTCTACACGTTCGCCGAGCTGCGCTCGATCGTGAAGCGCTCCGAGCTCGTGCGCTTCCCGGGCCCCGTTTCGCTGCCGCCATAACGGGTCCGTCACACGTAAGACGCGGGATCGCTCCGCGGCTCCATGCTAGAATCGGACGACCGCATGAAAGCGCTTCTTTTCCTTCTCCTGCTCGCCGCGCCGGCCGTCGGCGCCGAGTCCGTCCTAAAGGACTCTCCGGAACCTTCGGCTCCGCCTGCGGTCGGGGCCGAAGCCGCTTTTAAGCGCGGGCGGCTGGAGGAGCACTTCAAGAAGCACGGCGCGGAGATGGGATTATCCACCGCCGAGGAGTATCTCGCCGCCGCGCGGCGGCTGCTCGTCCGCGAAGGCGTCCTCAAGAAGGACCGCCGTAGCGGCGACCGATTGTATTTCGACCCCAAGACGAACGAGTTCGCGGTACTGGCCAAGGACGGGCGGACGATCCGCACGTTCTTTAAGCCCAACGCCGGCAGGCGCTACTGGGACAAGCAGACGAGGGGACCATGAGCTGGAGCCAAAAGGAACAGCAGGCGCTCAAGGGCGCGATGAGCAAGGTCTCGGGACGCATGGGGCAAAAGGTGCGCTACGACGGGCTGCTGTCGAAGTGGCGGGCGTTCGTGGCGGACGTCGAGCGCGGCTACGGCTGGACGCTCTACGACTACCAAAACGATCTATCGGTGCGCGACGAGATCGAGCGGGTGGTGCGCTCGGTCCCCGCGTCGGTGCGGCGGCAGCTCTCGGAGCCGCTGGCCGAGGCCGACCGGAAGTTCGCGTCCGCGACCGAGCCGTCGCCGCGGCCGGTGCTTCGGGGCGGGGCGCCGGACCACGCCTGGTACAAGCGGGTCCCCAAGGTGCGCGTCGGCGAACTAAAGTCCGACCTGCTGGACGAAGGCCTATAGGGACAGTCCCCTCGTTCGGGTTGCGTTCGGGTTACTGAAACGCCGGCGGCTGCACGTGCTTCACGAGCTCGGCCGCGCGGATCTTGTCGAGCCGCTCGTTCGTGAGCGCCTGCACCCATTTAATCAGAAGCACCGGCGACACCAGCGCGTCCTGCGCGCGAGCCATGTATTTCACCGGGTCCTTCGAATCCGCCCCCTGCATCGCCTTCGCGTCCAGGAGTACCTTCGCGCCGTACTCCTCGAGCTGGAAGAGGTCGGACGGCACGGGGATGAAGCCGGCCCGCCGGAGGTCCGCCTCGGGGACGATCGTGGGCGTCTGCGCGTTCCAGCCCGGGACATGGAACACGACGTAGAGCCCCTCGTCCAAGAATACCGTCAGCGGCGGCGGCTTCCCCCAGGACCGGGTCTTCATCGGGCTCGCGTACTCCTCGTCGCCGAGCTTTTCCAGGCCCGCGCGCAAGAGCGGTGAAAGCCGCTTCTGCCAGTCCTCCAGCCGGTTCCGGGTTTCCGTAAGCCAGTCGGCGTCGCTGGAGGCGGCGAAGGCCGGAGCGGACGGCAGCATCAATAGCGCGAGAAGGACAGCGGCTCTTAGGTTGTTCATTCCTCCGAGGATAGCGGCCGGAGGGCTCCGGCGGCTGAGACCAAGGTCCGGGGCGGTTCCGAAAGAAGGTCCAGCCGCAACGAGAGGGCGCGCCCGCGTTTTAGCGACAATTCCGGTCGCTATGAAGTGCGGAGTCAATTTGGGGACTGTCCCCAAATTGACTCCGTCAGCAGGCGTCTTGGAAGGCGGCGAGGAACTCCCCGCCGGAGTGGAAGCGGGACGCCGGATCGGGGCTGAGCGCCCGCGCGAAGAACGCGTCGGCCTTGGCCGAGAGGCCGGAGGCGGCGATCTTGCCGCTCTTCTTTAAGTCGAGCTGCGCGGGGCCCTGGAACGGCGTAAACCCCGCGAGCATCTCGAAGGCGCAGATGCCCAGGGCGTAGAGGTCGGTCTCGCGCTGTGCCTTACCGCTTTCCTGCTCCGGCGCCATGTAGAGCGGGGTCCCCGCGATCGTCGCGGTGGTGCGCATGAGCGAGTCCTTCGCCACGCGCGAGATGCCGAAATCCATCACCTTCACGCCGAGCCCGTCGTTGATCATGACGTTCGACGGCTTGAGGTCGCGGTGCACGACCTTGCGGGCGTGGGCGTGATCCAGCGCCGCGCAGACCTGCTCGACCACCTTCCTGACGATCGCCGGGTCGAGCTTCTGCCCGGGCGCGGCGTCGATCGCGTGCTGCAAGGTGCGGCCGTTGACGAGCTCGAAGACGAGCCACGGGCCGTCTTCCACGACGTCATAGATCGCCACGATGTTCGGATGGGCGAGACTGGCGACGGTGCGGGCCTCGTCGAAGAAGCGCTTCATGTCCTGGGGGCTCTCCATGAGCTCCTCGCGGATGCGCTTGATCGCGACCGGACGGTGCAAGAGCGTGTCCTTCGCCTCGTAGACCTTGCCCATGCCGCCCTGGCCGAGGAGTCGGCCGAGCTCGTAGCGCTCGCTCGATTTCGCGGCGGCGGGCGCCGGCGGCGGGCCGAAGTTCGGCGCGGGCGAGGGCGCCGCCTCTCCCCGCGTGCGGAAGGTGAAGAGGCCGAAGAGGAACATGCCGACCACGAGGACGATCGCGGCCGAGGAGATCACCTTCACCGGGTCCCTCCAAGGCGGGGAGGCGTCGACGGTCCTGAGGCCCCTGCCCTGGCTGCGGGCGAGCGCCTCGTCGTAGAGATTGCTCCAGGCGGGCTGCAGCTCGGCGGCGCGCTTGTAGTCGTCGAGCCAAGCCTGGGCGGGCTGGCGGAGTCCTTCTCGCGCTCGGGCGCGCTCGCTCCAGCCCATCGCGTGTTTCGGGTTGAGGGCGATGGCGCGGTCGGCGTCGGCGAAGGCCGCGTCGTAATTGGCGAGCTCGTTGTAGCCGCGGGCGCGGAGGCCGAGGAGCTCCGGCGAATCGGGCGAAAGGGCGAGCCCGAGTGTCGCGTCGGCGACCATGCCGGACGGTCTGTGCAGAAAGAGATTGGCGAAAGCGCGCTGCACGTACGCCTGCGGATTCTCGGGAATGATCGAAAGCGAAATGGAGGCGAAGCGGTGCATCGCCGGATAATCCCCCGCCGCCATCGCCGCCTCACCCTTTTCAAGAAACTGCTTCGCCCTCTTCAAGTCGTCGGCGCTCTTGGCCTTAGTCCCAGTCTCGCGCCCCGCAAGCATCGCCAGTTCGGGAAGGTTGCTCTGCTCCGCGGGCGCATTAGGTAGCTTGATCTGCCCCGGAACGCGATCGGTGGAGAGCTTCTGCACCGCCATAGCGACGGGATCCTTGGGATCGGTCTTGAGCACCGCCTGCGCGTCGGAAACCGCGCCGCCAAAGTCCCCCACATGCCAGCGAGCAACCGCGCGGGTGCGGGTGGCTTCGGCCCTCTCATCTGGAGTCTTGGAAAGGATAAGAGCGGTGTCCGCGCTAGCCAGCGCTCCTTGGTGGTCCCCGAGGATAATTTGAATTCGCGCAGAGCCGGCATGTCGATTGGGATCCTTGGGAGACTCGGCGACAAAGGCCTTTCTCTCGTCTTCCACCTTTTGGAGTTCGATGTCTCGAGCTTTCCCCGGAGGCTGTTCGAGCGCCGTATGTGCGTGCTGATGGATGGTCTTCTCTTGAGACTTCATCGCAGCGGAAAGGTTGAGGGAAAGGCTTAGCGCGAGCCCTAGCACTGGCAGCACGCAGGGATTATGTTAAAATCTCCTAAGTAAGACAATGCGACTGAGAAACCTAGTCATAGCCTTCCTTTTTCTCGGGGTCGCACCCTGCGATGCGGGCTCTCTTAAGAACCTTGTGAAGGAGCTCAAGGGTGCAGAGATTGACGTTTGGCCTGCCAGAGTTGCGAGTATCTTGGGCTATAGTGGCGACCAAACTACTTTCATGAAGGGATTCGAGGAATCTGAAACGACAGACGGACGGGAGCGCGTTTGTAGGCTGGTCTTGAAGGATGGGAAGCCTGATTCTCTTGTCTTCTTTGCTTACGAAGAAGATATCAAGAGCCTAACAACTCGCATGTCTATTTATCGGTCGACCCTTGCTGGAAAACTGCAAAGTGCCGTTTTTACTACGGGAAAGATCGATGAGCACGGGGAGGCGGTCAGGGGTTCCGCCCAGGATACTCCTCTCAACATCCTCAGTGAGACAACCCAATTTGACTTTAGCCGAGAGCTCGATTTCTGGTTAAAGGGCAAGCTACTCATCCGCAAAGGCAAAAACTCCGCCCAGCCTCTCGCTGGCTCCAAGTGACCGACCACGACACCGCCGACGGGGCTCGCCGCCTTTCGGCGATCGTTTTCTCCGACATCGTCTCGTATTCCAAGATGATGGGCGAGGACGAGGGCAACGCCATGCGCGTCCTGCAGGAGCACAACGAGCTCCTCGTCCCCATGATTCAGAAGGCTCGCGGGCGCATTTTGAAGTTCATGGGCGACGGCATCATGTCCGCCTTCGACAGCGCCTCGGACGCGGTGCTTTGCGGCGTCGAGATCCAGAAGGCGGTCGCCGAGCGCAACAAGGCGCTGCCCCAGAAAAATCATTTTCTCCTGCGCATCGGCATCCACATCGGCGACGTCACCGAGAAGAACGGCGACATCTTCGGCGACGGCGTCAACATCGCCGCCCGCATCCAGCCCCTGGCCGACCCGGGCGGCATCTGCATCTCCCAGACGGTCTACGACATCGTCCGCGCCCGCCGCGAGATCCGCATGGTCAGCCTCGGCCCCCGCGAGCTCAAGAACATCAAGGAAGCGGTCCACATCTACAAGGTCGACGTCGGCGACGGCCTCGCCGCTTCCCCCGCGAAGGCCGCCAGCTGGGGCGCGCTCGGCGGCGGCGAGATACTCGCCCGCGGCGTCGAGGTAGGAACGCCGCTGGTCGAAGAGGAGGGCGCGGAGCTAGTGCGCGCGGGCGGCGCCGGGGCCGTCCGCGGGCTCCTTGGCGAGCGCGTCCAACGCCATCTCCGGCTGGTTCTCACCGTAGCGCTTCC